>NZ_JBZYWI010000165.1:0-6508 GCF_058932755.1 Quadrisphaera sp. DVD1 | reverse complement strand
GCGGGCCCCGCGCTCGCCGCGGCCTCCGCTGCGCGAGCCGGCGCCGTCGCGGGCCGGCCGGTCGCCCTCGGAGCTGCGCCCGGCGGTCGCGTGACGGCGCCCGGTCTCGCCCAGGTCCTCGACGGCCTCGGCGTCCAGGCCCTCGCGGGTGCGCGCCGAGCGGGGCAGCGTGCCCTTGGTGCCCGCCGGGATGCTGAGCTCCTCGAACAGGTGCGGGGAGGTGGAGTAGGTCTCCACCGGCTCGGGGATGCCGAGGTCGAGGGTGCGGTCGATCATCGACCAGCGGTGCAGGTCGTCCCAGTCGACGAAGGTCACGGCGATGCCCGTGGCCCCGGCGCGGCCGGTGCGGCCGATCCGGTGCAGGTAGGTCTTCTCGTCCTCGGGGCACTGGTAGTTCACGACGTGGGTGACGTTCGTGACGTCGATGCCGCGGGCGGCGACGTCGGTGGCCACGAGCACGTCGACCTTGCCGTTGCGGAAGGCGCGCAGGGCCTGCTCGCGCGCGCCCTGCCCGAGGTCGCCGTGCAGCGGGGCGGCGGCGAACCCGCGGCTGGCGAGGTCGTCGGCCACCTTGGCCGCGGTGCGCTTGGTGCGCGCGAAGACGATGGTCAGCCCGCGGCCCTCGGCCTGGAGGATGCGGGCCAGCACCTCGACCTTGTCCATGGCGTGCGCCCGGTAGACGACCTGCTTGGTCGCCTTCACGGTGGCGCCGTCGTCGTCGGGGTCGGCGGCGCGGATGTGCGTCGGCTGCGTCATGTAGCGGCGGGCCAGGGTGACCACGGGGCCGGGCATGGTGGCCGAGAAGAGCATGGTCTGGCGGCCGGCCGGCGTCATGGCGAGCAGGCGCTCGACGTCGGGGAGGAAGCCCAGGTCGAGCATCTCGTCGGCCTCGTCGAGCACGACGATGCGCGCGCTGCCGAGCTTGAGGTGGCCCTGCTGGGCCAGGTCGAGCAGGCGCCCGGGGGTGCCGACGACGACCTCGACGCCGCGCTGCAGCGCCTCGACCTGCGGCTCGTAGGCCCGGCCGCCGTAGACGGTGAGCACGCGGGCGGCGCGGCCGCTGGCGGCGCGCTCGATGTCGCGGGCCACCTGCACGGCGAGCTCGCGCGTGGGGGCGACGGCCAGGGCCTGCGGGGCGCCGGGGTCCGCCAGGGCGTCCCAGCCGGGCTCGCCCGGGCCCGAGACCCGCTGGAGCAGGGGGATGCCGAAGCCCAGCGTCTTGCCGGTGCCGGTCTTGGCCTGGCCGATGATGTCGTGGCCGGCCAGGGCGACCGGGAGGGTCATCGCCTGGATCGGGAACGGGTGGACGATCCCCGCCGCGGCGAGCGCGTCGACGATGGCCGGCTGCACGCCGTAGTCGGCGAAGGTCGCCTCGACGACCGGCTCGACGGCCGGGGCGGGGTCGGGCACGGCGGCCTCGAGGGCCTCCGCCTGCTCGGCGGTGGTCACCTCGAGGTCGTCCTCGGGGGTGGTGCCGGTCTCAGGGGTGGTGTCGGGCACGCAGACGCCTCACGTCTCGGTGCGGGGGCCTCTCGTCGGGCGCCTCGGTGGGCGTTCGCCGGCGGGCTCCGCCGCTGCGGTTCGGAAGCCGATCGTGGCTGCGACCGGTCGACCGAGGTGAACGTCCCCATGGTACCGCGAGGCCCGGGCCCTAGGCTGGCTCACCATGACGACGGGTGACGAGGCCGAGGTCGACCTCCTGGGCGCGCTGGCGTACGGCGAGCTGACGGGCTTCCTGCGCCTGGCCCACGACGCCACCGCTGCGCCCACGCTGCCGGAGATGGCGGCCCTGGGCGCCCTGGCCGTCGACGAGTTCGAGCGCTACCGCCTGCTGCGCGACCGGATCGTCGAGCTCGGCGCCGACCCGGAGGCCGCGATGGCCCCGTTCGTGCCCGCCGTCGACTCCTACCACGAGCGCACCGCCCCGGCGGACTGGCTGGAGGGCCTGGTGAAGGCGTACGTGGGGGAGGGCATCGCCACCGACTTCTACCGCGAGATCGCCGTGTTCCTGCCCGAGTCGACGCGCGAGCTCGTGCTGCGGGTGCTCGTGGACACCGGCAACGCCGAGTTCGTCGTCGGCGCCGTGCGCCAGGCGATCACCGACGACCCGCGCGTGGGGGGCCGCCTCGCGCTGTGGGCCCGGCGGCTCGTCGGCGAGGCCCTCAGCCAGGCCCAGCGGGTGGCCGCCGACCGCGACGCGCTGGCGCACCTGCTGCTCACCGGCAGCGGCTCCGCGCCCGGCGCCGACCTCGTGGAGTTCGGGCGCATCTTCAACCGGATCACCGAGGAGCACGTGCGCCGCATGTCGCGCCTGGGCCTCACGGCCTGAGCCCCCGACCGCCGGACGCACGACGGCGCCCGCCCCCCGAGGGGAGCGGGCGCCGTCCTGCGTGAGGGGAGCCTGCGTCAGCGGACGCCGAAGCCCACCTTGCGGGCCTCCTCGGCCCCGACCTCGACGTAGGCGATGACCGAGCCGGAGACGAGCACCGTGCGCCCGCGCTCGTCCTGCAGGCGCAGCACCGAGCCGTCCTTCAGCGCTGCGGCGACCGCGGTGCCCACCTCGGCGGCGGTCTGGTCGGACTCCAGCACGACCTCGCGCGCGGCGTTCTGCACGCCGATCCGAACCTCCACGGGGAGTCCTCCTCTGTCTGCGGGGCGTCACCGGACGGCGCCCTCGTGCCTCTGCCTCCATCTAACCGCCCCGGTCGCCCCGCCCTTCCCCGGAGGCCGGTCGCGGCCGCGGGGATCTCGCGTTCCCCGTGTCCGGGACGTCCCGAGGTGTCACACTCCGTGCACCAGCAACTCCGGATCTGCACCATCCCGGAGCCGCCCTCGGAGCACCGCGGAGGTGCCGTGATCCAGACCACCCAGCGCAGGAGCTCGGGCGAGCCCGGCGACCAGGTGGCCAGCGTCGTGCGCGCGGCCCTGGCCGTGCCCGGCGTCAGCGCCGTCCGGATCGAGCCCGACGCCGACGGCGTGGCCCTCCTGCGCCTCGAGCTCGACCCCGGTGCCGACGAGGACGCCGTCGCGCGCGCCGTGGACGAGCGGGTGCAGGCCGCCGCCATCCCGGCCCAGGCGGCTCCCGTCGAGGCTCCCGTCGAGGCGCCGGCCGCGGCGGCTGCGCCGGCCCCCGCTCCCGTGGCGGCCCCGGTGGCCGCTCCCGTGTCGACGCTGCCCACCCAGGCCCCGCGCCCCACGGGCCGCGGCCGCTCCGGGCGCACGTCGGTGCCCGCGGTGAGCTCGCCGACCGTGGCCTCCACCCCCGCGCCGCAGTGGCTGGGCGAGACCGCGCCGAGCACGGCCCCGGACGCCGCCCAGCGGCTCGTGCTCGAGCGCGTCAGCGTGGTCACCGAGCGCTTCTCCACCACCGCCACGGTGGTGCTGGCGCAGGGCGCCAGCAGCCACACCGGGGTGGCCGACGCCGCCGCCACCGCCAGCGGGGCGCACCGCAGCCTCGCGGCGGCCACCGTGCGGGCGCTGGAGTCCGCCGTGGCGGGTCGGATGCGCGCCGAGGTCGACGCCGTCACCGTCGCCCCGGTCGGCGGCGAGGAGACCGCCGTCGTGCTCCTGAGCCTGGCCACCGAGCGCGGGCAGGAGCGCCTCACCGGCGCCAGCCTGGTCGAGCGCGACCCGCAGCGGGCCGTCGTCAAGGCCGTCCTGGCCGCCTGCAACCGCCGCCTCGCCCTCGACCTGACCGACCGCTCCGGGCGCTGAGCCCCCGCGTGCGACCCTGGGAGCCGTGATCCCCGCTCCCCGCCGTCCCGGCGCCGTTCTGGCGGCGCTCGCCGCCGTCCTGCTGCTGTGCGCGGGGTGCGCCGGGAGCTCCTCGGCCTCCGGCGCCGCCGGTGCCGACGGTGCCGCCGCGTCGGCCGCCCCCCAGGGCGAGGCGAGCGCGTCGCCGTCCAGCCCGAGCAGCCCGTCGACCTCCACCCCGCCGCCGCCGGACCCGGCCGTGGTCGCCGACACCGCCGCCGGCGTCCTCTCCCGCGACGTGCCGCAGGTGGGCACGGGCGAGTTCACCGCGGTACCGGGCTCCACCCCGCCGAGCGGCCCCGGGAAGGTGCTGACGGTGCGCGTCGAGGTCGAGGGCGGCCTGCCCGCCGACCCCGCCGCCTTCGCGGACTTCGCCATGGGCGTGCTGGCCGACCCGCGCGGCTGGGGCCAGGACGGCTGGGCCTTCGCCCGCACCGACGGCCCGGCCGACGCGGTGCTCACCCTGGCCAGCCCCGACACCTCCGCGGCGCTGTGCGCGCCGCTGGAGACGATGGGCACGCTGTCGTGCCGCAACGGCGACCGCGTCGTGCTCACCTGGTACCGGTGGGTCAACGGCACCGAGGACTACGGCAGCGACCTCACCGGCTACCGGCAGTACGTCGTCAGCCACGAGGTCGGGCACCGCCTGGGCCACGGCCACGAGCCGTGCCCCGGCCCGGGCCAGGTGGCGCCGACGATGATGCAGCAGACCAAGGGCGTGCAGCCCTGCACGCCGAACCCCTGGCCGCACCCGTGAGCGGGCCCCTCGTCGAGCCGGGCCCGGAGCTCACCGCGGCCGAGCGGGCCCGCTACGCGCGACACCTGCTCCTGCCGGGCTTCGGCTCCGACGCGCAGCGGCGCCTGCGCGCCTCGCGCGTGGCCGTGGTGGGGGCCGGGGGGCTGGGGTCCCCGGTGCTGGCCTACCTGGCCGCGGCGGGCGTCGGCGAGCTCGTCGTCATCGACGACGACGTCGTCGAGGCCTCCAACCTCCAGCGCCAGGTGCTGCACGGCGTGGGCTCCCTGGACCGGCCCAAGGTCGACAGCGCGGCCGAGGCGGTCGCCCGGATCGACCCGTCGGTGCGCGTGGTGCGCTCCCGCGAGCGCCTCACCGACGACACCGCCGACCGCCTCCTGGCCGGCGTCGACCTCGTCGTGGACGGCGCCGACAACTTCGCCACCCGCTACGCCGTCGCCGACGCCTGCACCCGCCTCGGCGTGCCGGAGGTGTTCGGGTCGGTGCTGCGCTTCGACGCCCAGGTCGGGGTGTTCTGGGCCGGTCACGGGCCCACCTACCGCGACGTGTTCCCGGTCCCGCCACCGGCCGGCTCCGTCGCGTCGTGCGCCGAGGCCGGGGTGCTCGGGGCCCTGTGCGGCGTCGTGGGGTCGGTGATGGCCGTGGAGGCCGTCAAGCTGCTCACCGGGGTCGGCGAGCCGCTGGTGGGGCGGCTGCTCGTGCTCGACGCCCTGGCGATGTCCTGGCGCACCGTGCGCGTGCGCGCCGGCGACCCGTCCGCGCCCGTGGTGGCGGCCCCGCCGGAGCCCGAGGCGCTGCCGGCCGACGCCGTGGTCACCGCGCCGGAGCTGGCCCGGCTGCTGGCCGACGACGCGGTGCTGCTCGTGGACCTGCGCACCGAGGCCGAGCGCGAGGTCGCCGTCCTGCCCGGCGCCGTGGCGGTGCCGCTGGACGACGTGCTGGCCGGGACCGCCGACCTGCCCGCCGACCGCCGCGTGGTGCTGCACTGCCGCTCCGGCGCCCGCTCGGAGCGGGCGGTGCGCGCGCTGCGGGCCGCGGGCCACCCGGACGCCGCCCACCTCGAGGGCGGGCTGCTGGCCTGGGCCGCGCTGGTCGACCCCGCGCTGGCCACCTGACCGCCCGCTCGCCCGCCTAGGCTGGTGGCGTGAGCGCCCCCGCTGAGCAGGTCGTCCTGCTGGACGCCGACCGGAGGCCGGTGGGCACCGCCGACAAGGCCACCGTCCACACCGCCGACACCCCGCTGCACCTGGCCTTCTCCTGCTACGTCAGCGACGGCCGGGGACGGCTGCTGCTGACCCGCCGCGCGGTGACCAAGGCCACCTGGCCGGGGGTGTGGACCAACACCGTCTGCGGCCACCCGGGCCCGGCCGAGGGGTTCGAGGACGCCGTCGCCCGCCGCGCCCGCCAGGAGCTCGGGCTCGTGGTGCGCGACGTCGTCCAGGTGCTGCCCGACTTCGCCTACCGCGCGACCGACGCCTCGGGCCTCGTGGAGAACGAGGTGTGCCCGGTGTTCACCGCCGTGGCCGACGCCGACCCGGAGCCCGACCCGAGCGAGGTCGCCGAGTGGGCGTGGGTGGAGTGGGACGACGCCCTGTCGGTGGCCACGCGCTCGCCGTGGGCGCTCAGCCCGTGGGCGGTGCTGCAGCTGCCGCTGCTGGACGCCGTCCGGCGGTGAGCCCGCGTCCGCCCGGGACCCCGCCGGGCACCCGCTACCTGGACGCCGTGGCGCCGCTGGTCGAGGCGATCCCGGAGGGGCTCGCGCTGACCTACGGCGACGTCGCCGAGCTGACCGGCTGGGGCGCGGCGCGCGCCGTCGGGGCGGTGATGTCCCGCCACGGCCACGAGCTGCCCTGGTGGCGCGTCGTGCGCGCCGACGGGTCGCTGCCCGAGGGGCTGCTGCCGCGGGCGCGCCTGCACTGGGACGAGGAGGGCACGCCGCTGCGCCCCGGCGGCGGCGCCGTCGACCTCACCCGCGCCCGCTGGGACGCCGAGGCCGTGCTG
>NZ_JBZYWI010000164.1:0-6516 GCF_058932755.1 Quadrisphaera sp. DVD1 | reverse complement strand
GGCGGCTGCCGCGGGGGCGAGGGCGTCGACCATCGTGCGGTCCCCGACCTCCGCCGAGCCGACGCGCTGCACCGAGGCGAGCGCGCGGTCGAGGGCGCGGGCGAAGGACGCGGCGTCCTCGCCCTCGCCGTGGGCCCCCTCGCCGGCACCGGCCTCGGCCAGCGCCGAGAACACGAGCCCGAACAGCGGCCCGCTCGTGCCGCCGACGTCGTCGAGGAAGACGGCCGCGGCGGCGCGCAGGCCCTGCGGACCGCCGGAGCCGGCCAGCTGGGCGGCCCGGCGCAGCCCGCCGGCGAGGTTGTCGCCGAAGTCGCCGTCCCCGGAGACCTGGTCGAGGCGGGTGAGGTCGGCGTGCAGCGCGTCGACCGCTGCGGTGTAGCGCTCGAGCACCTCGACGCTGCGCGGTGACGCCGCCGGCCCGGCGTCCGGGGCCGGAGCCGGCGCGCCCCCGCCCGGCGCGGTCTCGCCCGGCGCGGTCGGCTGTGCCCACCGCTGCAGGGCCGGGAAGGCGGGGGTGGCGGTGGGCGCCAGCCACAGGTCCAGCCAGCCCTCCTCGAGGCCGACGAGGGTGAGGGAGAACCCGCGCATGTCGAGCGCCGCCGTGTAGGTGCCGACGAGCGAGGACGCCGGGGCCGCCCCGCGCTCGGCGAGGGCGGTCCCGACGGCGGCGTGCAGGGCGTACAGCTCGAGCTCGGTCACCGCGCCGAGGCCGTTGACGAGCACGAGCAGGCCCTCGGGCCCCGGCTCGACGGCGGCCAGCAGCTCGTCGACCATCCGCTCGACGAGCGCGGTGGTCGCGGGCCGCTCGATCGTCCGCGCCGCCCGCTCGCCGTGGATGCCGACGCCGTACTCCAGCTCGTCGTCGGCGAGGGCGAACGCCGGCTGCCCGGTGCCGAGCGAGGTCTGGGCCCGGCTGGCCACCGCGACGCTGCGCGAGCGCGCCACGACGGCCGCGCCGAGCTCCGCCAGCTCGGCCAGCCCCGCGCCGCGGTCGGCGGCCGCACCGAGGATCTTCTCCACGGCGACGGTGGCCGCCGTGCCCCGGCGCCCGGTCCCACCTCCGTCCTCGCCCTCCGCGGTGTCGGTGGCGAGGTCGTCGTCGACGAGCACGGTGGCGACCTCGACGCCCTCGGCGCGCAGCCGCTCGGCCGCGATCGCGAAGTTGATCACGTCGCCGGTGTAGTTCTTCACCACGTGCAGGACGCCGCCCGGCCGCGCCACGGCGCGGCTGGCCTCGTAGACCTGGCGGTTGTGCGGGGAGGTGAAGACCTGCCCCGCGCACGCGGCGTCCAGCCCGCCGCGGCCCAGGAAGCCGGCGTGCAGGGGCTCGTGGCCGGCGCCGCCGCCGGAGACCAGCGCCACCTGCCGCCGCGGGGCGGGGTCGAGGGCGTGGAGGTAGAGGGGGGACTCGCAGACCCCGACGGTCTCGGGGAAGGCGGCGGCGAGGCCGCGGGCGGCGGTGAGGACGGCGTCGTCCACGCCGCCGGGGAAGAAGTGGGCGTCCATCGGGGGTCCTCTCCTCGGGGCGCCGTCGCCCCTAGCTGTGGTGTGCGAGGTCCAGCGGCCGGGTGGGGACCGGCGTGCGCGTGCGCAGGTCGATGACCGTGGCGGGGGAGGCGCTCCACACCTCCAGGGGCACGGGGTCGGGCACCGGGCCGACCCCGCTGGCGATGAGCAGGCTGAGCGCCCCGAAGCGGCCGGCCAGCGCGGAGTGGCGCTCGTGCACGTGCACGGGGTCGCCCGGGCGCAGCTCGCCGCGCAGGTCGAGGTGGTGCCAGCCGCGCACCGCGCCGGGCTCCACGGCCACCTCCCCAGCCCGCTCCACGGTCACCTCCGCGGCCCGCTCCACGGCCACCTCCACGGCCACCTCCACGGTCACCCAGCCGTCGGCGTCGACGCCCGTGACGGTGCCGGGGCGCCAGCCCCAGGGCGTGCGGCGCAGGAGCTTGACGTGCAGGGACGGGAGGGCGTGGCCGGGCCGGTGCGAGCGGCACCGCCGACCGTGCTCGCTCCCGGTGCACTCGCTGCTGATGCCTGCCTCCGCGTGCGGGGTGGACGTGTCGTTCCGACGCCGCCGACCCTAGTGCGCGCCGGGCTGCTCGGCCCACCCCGGAAGCCCGTCCGGGGACGTCCGGCACGGGCGGTGACAGGCCCCCTCCGGCACGGGCGGGGGCGCCCCGAACCGGACGAAACGCCGCGCGCGACACGCGGACCCGCTACCGTGCAGCCACCGCGCGCCCGGCATGACGCGGTGCGCCCCGCCCCGCACTTCCTTGGAGGACCCCCCGCCATGATCCGTGTCCAGCCCGTCAAGGGCAGCGATGACGTCAAGGTCACGTTCGTCGTCGACTCCGACGCCCCGGAGGGACCGATCTCGGTCGTCGGCAGCTTCAACGACTGGAGCCCGTTCGAGCACGTGCTGCGCAAGCGCAGCAACGGCAGCCGCAGCGTCGCCGTGACCGTCCCGGCCGGCTCCGAGGTCCACTTCCGCTACCTCGCCAGCGACGGGCACTGGTTCGACGACGCCGACGCCACCGAGCACACCGCCTCCGGTGGGGTGCTGAAGGTCTGACCCGACCGCGCCAGGCGGTCCCCGCACCGCACCGGTGCGGTGGACTGCCGCGGCGCGGCCCGGTGCGGCAGCGCCCGGAGGCCCCTCGCCCGCTACCCGCCCTGAGCCGAGTGCGCGGCCGGCACGGTCTCGGCCGGCTTCGGCGGAGGCGGCGGGGTGCCGTCGCCGAAGGGGCGTCCGCCGAGCGCCTCGCGCCCGTGCGGGGTCAGCCAGTTCGACAGGTCCGGCCCCTGCGGCACGATCTGCGTCGGGTTGATGTCCCGGTGCACGACGTAGTAGTGCTGCTTGATCTGCACGAAGTCGGTGGTGTCGCCGAACCCCGGCGTCTGGAACAGGTCGCGGGCGTAGGCCCACAGGGCGCCCATCTCGCTGAGCTTGTTCCGGTTGCACTTGAAGTGCCCGTGGTAGACCGCGTCGAAGCGGGCCAGCGTGGTGAAGAGCCGCACGTCGGCCTCGGTGATCGTGTCGCCGACGAGGTAGCGCTGGGAGCTCAGGCGCTCCTCCAGCTGGTCGAGCCGCTCGAAGAGCCGGGTGTACGCGCGGTCGTAGGCGCCCTGGGAGCCGGCGAACCCGCAGCGGTAGACGCCGTTGTTGACGTCCTTGAAGACGAGGGAGCTGATCTCGTCGATCTCGTCCCGGTGGGCCTCGGGGTAGAGGTCGGGCGCTCCCTCGCGGTGCAGGGCGGTCCACTCGGTGGACAGGTCCAGCGTCATCTGCGGGTAGTCGTTGGTGACCACCGCCCCGGAGGGCACGTCGACGATGGCGGGGACGGTGATGCCGCGGGGGTAGTCGGGGAAGCGCGCGAAGTACGCCTGCTGCAGGCGCTCGATGCCCAGCACCGGGTCGACGCCGCCCTCGTCGAGGTCGAAGGTCCAGCTGCGCTCGTCGTGGGTCGGACCGCACAGGCCGAGGGAGATCGCGTCCTCCAGTCCCAGCAGCCGGCGCACGATCACGGCGCGGTTGGCCCACGGGCACGCGCGGGCGGCCACGAGGCGGTAGCGCCCGGCCTCCACGGGCCAGCCGTCGCGCCCGTCGACGGTGATGCGGTCGTCGATGTAGCGGGTGTCGCGGGTGAACTCCTTGCCGGGGGACGTGTAGACGCCGCCCTTCGAGTGCTCCTCGTGCGTGCTGGTCATCGGGGCTCCCGGGGCGTGCGCCGGCCGTCGTGGATCACGCTCCACCGTAGGTGCTCGCCGTGCGCGGGGCGCGGCCAGCGGGCACGCTGCGCGGGTGTTCGCCATCGCCGTGCGCTTCGACCTGCCCGACCCCGCCGCCGCCGAGGCCTTCGACGCCCTCGTGCGGGAGGTGCTGCCCGGGATCCGCGACGAGCCCGGGACGCTGCTCTACGCGACGCACACCGTCGACGGCGAGCCCCTGGCCCGGCTCTTCTACGAGGTCTACCGGGACCGCGCGGCCCACGCCGCGCACGAGTCCCGCCCCGAGACGGCCCGCTTCCTCGAGCGGCTCGGCGAGCTGGTCTCCCGGGTGCGCGCGGAGCTGCTCGAGCCGGCCGACGACGCGCTGGACGCGCTCGGCGGGGACCGCTGACGTGCGCGGCGGGGGAGCGCTGCGCGGCGGGCTGAGGCTGCTGCTGCGCGCGGCGGCGTCCGCGGTGCGCACGCCGCCCCCCGTGCAGCCCCGGTCGCAGCCCCGGTCGCAGCCCCGGCCGGGGCCGGCGCCGGCCGTTCCGCCCCCGTCGCGCGGGGACCACGGCGCCTACGCCGGCGACGTCGACGGTCCGGTGCGCCCCCAGTACGCCCCGCACGCGGACGGCGACCCCGACCCCGGGGAGGTGGTGTGGGCCTGGGTGCCCTACGAGGAGGACCACAGCCGCGGCAAGGACCGGCCCGTGCTCGTCCTCGCCCGCGACGGCGCCTCCCTGCTCGGCCTGATGCTCACGAGCAAGGACCACGACCGCGACGCGGAGCAGGAGGCCCGGGCCGGCCGGCACTGGGTCGACGTCGGCTCCGGCGCCTGGGACCGCCAGGGCCGGCCCAGCGAGGTGCGCGTCGACCGGGTGCTGCGCCTGGACCCCTCGGCCGTGCGGCGCGAGGGCGCCGTGCTGGACCGGGCGCGCTTCGAGCAGGTCGCCGCCGAGGTCGCGCGGGTGCGGGGCTAGGTGAGCGACCGGCGGCGCTGGAGCAGGCGCCGTCCCCCGTGGCCGAGGTGGGTGACGAGGAGGGACCCGACGCCCGTGCCCAGGGCCACGAGGACCGCGCCGACGATGAACAACCCGCTGTCGTCCTCGGCCGCGGCCCACGCCGTCCACGCCGCCGTGAACCCCAGGGTCATCGCGAGGGAGACCCGCAGGGGGCGCCACAGCGCCCCGCCGACGAGGGCGAGGACGAACAGGGTGGCCACGCAGCCCACGACCTGCCACGCCTCGTACGGCCCGCTGGCCACGCCCGTCACCGGGTCGGTCTGGTACTCGTCGTCCCAGCCGAGCCAGGCCCACCAGGCCGCGACGGAGACGAGGGCCGGCACCAGCACCCCGACCGCGGGGGACGAGCGGGCGGGGGCGGCCGGAGCGGGGCGGGGCGTGGACACGGCCCGAGCCTGGCAGGCCCGGGCGGCCGGGCCCAGCACCAGGAGGAGGATGGCGCCGTGCGCGACGTCCCGATCAGCGAGCCCATGATCCGCCTCGGCCAGTTCCTCAAGCTGGCCGACCTCGTGGAGACCGGGGCCGACGCCAAGCCGCTGCTGGCCGCGGAGGACGTGCGGGTCAACGGCGACGTCGTCACCGAGCGCGGGCGCCAGCTGCACCGCGGCGACGTCGTGGCGGTCGGGGCCGACGAGGTCCGCGTCTCCTGAGCGCACCCGCCCAGTGCGGCGCGTACTGGCAGAAACTGGCGGCCTGACGCCGCGTACGCACTACACGCGTGCGACGCGTGAACGACGACGGAGTGCGTCACGCGAGTACGTACTCCACAGCCGGTGGGGAAACTCGCGCGGGAGTGCGACGCGGAGTACTGCGTCCGCGTCGACGCGGACCGTCCTGCGGAACTACGCTCGCCTCCGGTGCGGAGGCCCGCTCCAGTACCCCAGCGGCAGCACGGAGGTGGACGTGGACGCGACGCAGGCGCTCCGCCAGGCGCTCGAGGCCGTGGAGCACGCGGCCATCCCCGCTGACCTGCGCCCGCTGGCCTTCACCACCGCGGTCGAGCTGGTCGTCAGCGGCCGGGTCTCGACCTCACCCGCCCCCTCCCCGGCACCGGCTCCCGCCGCCGTCCCGGCGGCCCGGTCGGTACCCGCCCCCGCCGCGGTCCGCGCGCCGGAGCCAGCCGTGCAGGCCGACCCGGACGCCGACGCACAGCCCGCTCCCGCTCAGCCGGCTCCCGCGCTGCGCGCGGTCCCCGCAGTGGCCGCGGTCGCTCCCGCGGCCGCCGCGCCGCCGCCGCGCCCCGAGGAGGTCTGGCAGCGCGTCGCCGCGCAGCTCGGCGTCCGCCCGGAGCTGCTGGACCGCCTCTACGACGAGCACGCGGGCCGCCTGCGGCTGACCGGCGACGTCGCTCGCCTGGGCCGCAACCGCGCCGAGCGGGTGGGGAACGCCGCCCTGCTGCTGCTGGCGGCGCTGCGCTGGAGCGGTCTGGACGAGGGGCACCCGGTGCCGGACGCCGTCCTGCGCGCGGAGGTCGAGCGCCTCGGCCTGCTCGACACGGGCAACTACACCAAGCACCTCGCGGCCCGGCGCAGCCTCCTGCAGATCACCGGCTCCGGCCGCACGGCGACCTACAAGCTGCGCTACGACGGGGCCGAGGAGGCCCGGCGCCTGGCGCGCACCCTGCTCGAGGAGGGCTGAGCGCTCAGTACGGGCGGCGCCGGTTGCGGCAGGCCAGCGCCGTGAGGGCCAGGGCGACGGCGTCCTCCACGAGCCCGGACTGCACGTTCGTCAGGCGCGGGGACGCCCAGCGGCGCCACGCGGCACCACCCCACGATCCGGCCGC
>NZ_JBZYWI010000163.1:0-6647 GCF_058932755.1 Quadrisphaera sp. DVD1 | reverse complement strand
GGCGGGGCGCAGCAGCGTGGCGCGGTCGGCGGGGGCGGACAGCAGCCACGAGGCCTGCGCGCGGGTGGCGCTGACCGGCCCGACGGCTGCGGCGGCGCGCACGAGCAGCCCGAGCCCGGCCAGGGCCACGGCCGCGGCCAGGGGGACCCGCCCCGCGGGGGCGAGGCAGTGGCCCGCGGTGCCGCAGCCCTGCGCGGACAGCAGCGTGGCGCTGCCCGAGACGGCCATCGAGCCGAGCACCGCGACGCCGAGGGCGAGGACGTAGAGGGCCTCCAGCCGCTGCCCGAGCGAGGGCCCGTTCTCGCGCCGCCCGCGCGCCCGGGCGGCCAGCGCGTCCCGGGCCGCGCTCTGCTCGGGCGTCATGCCTCGGCGAGGTCGACGCGGCGGGCGCCGGCGCGGGCCAGCAGCTCCTCGTCGTGCGAGGCGAGGAGCACGGCCGCGCCCGCCGCGGCCCGGGCCCGCAGGTGCTCGCCGAGCCAGGCGCGCCCGGCGGCGTCGAGGCGCTGCTCGGGCTCGTCGAGCACGAGCAGCGCGGCCGGGCGCACCACGGTCGTGGCCAGCGCGAGCCGGCGGCGCTGTCCCGAGCTGAGGCTGCCGGGCAGCTGGTCGGCCACCGCGACGAGGCCCAGCGCGGCGAGGGCGTCGTCGGTGGCGGCCTCGGGGTCCGGCGTCCCGTGCGCGCGCCCGAGCAGGTCCAGGTGCTCGGCCACGGTGAGGTCGGGGAAGAAGTCGAGGTCGTCGAGGACGGCGGCCACGGCGCGCCGCACCTGCGGGCGCCGCTCGTCGAGGTCCGCGCCGTCGAGGAGCACGCGACCGCGCTCGGGCGCGTCCGCGCCGACGACGCAGCGCAGCAGCGTGGTCTTGCCCGCCCCGTTCGGCCCGACGAGGGCGACCACCTCGCCGGGCGCGACGTCGAGGTCGAGGCCGTCGAGCACGGCGCGCCCGCCGTAGGACCTCACCAGCCCCCGCACGGCGAGCCCGGTCACCGGCACCGGCAGCGGCAGCTCGCTCACGACGCGACCCTAGGAGCCCGCCGCACCGGCGTCCGCCTCCTCGACCTCCTCGCGGCTGATCCCCAGGAGGTACAGCACGCTGTCGAGGTACGGCGAGGTCAGCGACGTCTGCGCCTGCTCGCGCACGACGGGCTTGGCGTTGAAGGCGATGCCGAGCCCCGCGGCGGCGAGCATGTCGAGGTCGTTCGCGCCGTCGCCGACGGCCACGGTCCGCGACATCGGCAGGCCCTCCGCGGCCGCGAACTCGCGCAGCGCGACCGCCTTGGCCGCCCGGTCGACGACCGGGCCGGAGACCCGGCCGGTCAGCCGCCCGTCGACGACCTCGAGCCCGTTCGCCCGCACGTGGGCGATCCCGAGGGAGGCGGCCAGCGGCTGCACCACCTCGGTGAAGCCGCCGGAGACGAGCGCGAGGGTGAAGCCGAGGCGGTGCAGGACGTCGCACAGGGTCTGGGCGCCGGGCGTGAGCCGCACCGCCGCGCGGACGTCGTCGAGCACGGCCGCCTCGAGCCCGGCCAGCGCCGCGACGCGCTCGTGCAGGGAGGCGGTGAAGTCGAGCTCGCCCCGCATCGCCCGCTCGGTGACCGCCGCGACCTCGCGCTCGCGGCCGGCGTGCGCGGCGAGCAGCTCGATGACCTCGTCCTGGATGAGCGTCGAGTCGACGTCGAGGACGACGAGGCGGCGCCCGTGGCGGGCCAGGCCGGCCGGCGAGACCGCGACGTCCACGCCGTGGTCGGCGGCGACGCGGACGAGTGCCCGGCGCAGGCCCTCCGGCTCCGCGCCCGAGACGTCCAGCTCGACGGCGGTCACCGGGCGCGGCGCGAGGCGCCGGATCCGGTCGATGTTGGCGCCGCTGTCCGCGACGGTCCCCGCCACCGCCGCGACCGCCTCGGGCAGCAGCGGCGAGCCGAGCAGGGTCACGTGGACGCGGCTGCCGGTGCGCCGCCCCTCGGCGCGCTCGACGCCGGGCGAGAGGGCCAGCTCCAGGCCCTGGGCGGCGGCGACCTCCTGCAGCGCCGCCGCCGTGCCGGCGTCCCCGGCCGTCGTCAGCAGCGCGAGGGTGACGTGCCCGCGCACGACGAGCTGGGCGACGTCGAGGACCTCGACGCCGCGGCCGGCCAGGGCCGCGAACACCGCGGCGGTCAGCCCCGGCCGGTCCGCGCCGGTGAGGGTGGCGAGCAGGGTGCTCGTGCCGTTCGAGGGACTGCCGGCGTCGCTCACCCGGCGTTCTTCTCGTCCCGCCAGGCCAGCCACTCGCGCAGCGGGCCCAGGTCGTAGTCGGGCCCCGACGCCGAGGTGGTGAACAGGGTGACGCCCGCGGCCAGGAGCGCGTCGCCGAGCTCGCCCGGGCCGTCGCTGCCGTCGACGCCGGTGGAGCGCTCGATCTCGCCCGGGTCGCGGCCCTGCTGGCGGCACCAGTCGTCGAGGATCCCGCTCTTGCGGGTGAACGTCTCCACGTCGCCGAAGCCGTGCCAGATGTCGGCGTGCTTCGCCACCAGGGGCAGGGTCTTCTTCTCGCCGCCGCCGCCGATCATGACGGGGATGTCGCGCACCGGGGCGGGGTTGAGCTTGGCCCAGCGCTCCTCGATCCGGGGCAGGGCCTCGCCGAGGTCGCCGATGCGGGCTCCGGCGGTGCCGAACTCGTAGCCGTACTCGGCGTAGTCGCGCTCGAACCAGCCCGCGCCCAGGCCGAGCAGCAGGCGGCCGTCGCTGATGTGGTCGACGGTGCGGGCCATGTCGGCGAGCAGGTCGGGGTTGCGGTAGGTGTTGCAGGTCACCAGGGCGCCGATCTCGACGCGCTCGGTGGCCTCCGCCCAGGCGCCGAGCATCGTCCAGCACTCGAAGTGCTTGCCGTCGGGGTCGCCGTACAGCGGGAAGAAGTGGTCCCAGTTGAAGATGATGTCGACGCCGGCCTCCTCCGCCGCGGCCACGGCGCGGCGGATCTGCGCGTAGTCGGCGTGCTGGGGCTGGAGCTGGATGCCGACCCGCACCGGACGGGCGGGGGCGCTGGTCTGCTCATCGGGCTGCGAGGTCACCCGGCGCAGCCTAGGGGCGGCTCAGGGCGTCGGCTCGGGCCAGCCCGCCAGGTGACCCAGCCAGGCCAGCGAGAGCCACGGGCCGTCGAGGAGGAGCTCGCTCCTGGTGCCGGCCAGCGACAGCTCCCACGGCGCCGCCGCGTGGCGGGGCTGCCGCGACCTCGAGAGCGAGCGGGCGCCGGTGACCCGCAGCTCCTCCAGCGGCACCCGCACCGACGGCCGCTGGCCGCGCCCGACCCCCAGCCACGCGTCGCGGGAGGTCGCCCGCACCAGGTGCCGGTTCCCGGCGGGCAGCCACGGAGCGGTGCCGCTCAACCGCAGCCGGCCGAGGTCGCCGAACGCGTCCGGGTCCGCGGGCAGGTCCCAGGACGGCGTCCCGGCGCTCGGGGCGTCGGATCCGGCCGTCACGAGCGTCCACACCACGCCGACCGCCCCGGCCACGCCCTGCGCCACCGCCACCTCGGGCGGGGTGGGCTCGACGGTCCACGCCACGGCGCCGCTCAGGCTCTCCCTGCTCACGTGCTCCTCCTCAGTCGACCGTGATGCCGAGCTGGGCGGCCATGGCCGGCGCCAGCTCGACGAGCTGGACGGCCGTGATCACGGCCCCGGCGAGGCCGGCCAGGCCGCGCGGTGCGCCCAGGGCGGCGCCGCGCAGGTCGACGGCCTCCAGGCGCGCGCCCGACCACTGCGAGCGGTCGAGGTCGCAGCCGGGGAAGGAGACCCGGGTCAGGCGCGCCCCGGCGAGGTCGGCCTCGGTCATCCGGCAGTCCTCGAAGACCACGTCGCTCAGCTGGGCGTCGCGCAGGTTCGCCCCGTCGAGGCGTGCGCCGGTGATCCGCACGCGCGAGAGCACGGCGGCCGGCAGCTGCACCGCGGACAGCCGGCAGCCCGAGGCCTCGACGTCGGTCCAGCTCGTCGAGGTCAGGTCGGTGGCCACGGCGCTGACCCGGTCGAGGACGACGCCGGCGAGGTGCGCGCGGCGCAGCGAGCCGCCGTCGAACGTGCAGTCGGCGAGGCGGCACTCCAGCAGCCGGACGCCGACGGCGCGCCCTCCCGCGGCGTCCAGGCCCTCGAACGCCGTGGCCTCGTGCGTCGCGCCGCCGACCAGGCCGTCGGGCCCCGCCGGCGCGAGCTCGGGCAGGGCCAGGTCGGGCGGCACCGGGCCGCTCGCCCGGCGTCCGCCCGACCTCACGCGCCGCTCACGGCTCGATGACGTGGCCCTTGCCGACCACGGTGATGCCCGACTCGGTGATGGTGAACCCGCGGGCGAGGTCGCGCTCGGGGTCGACGCCCACGGTCGCGCCCTGCGGCACCACGACGTTCTTGTCGAGGATCGCCCGGCGCACGATCGCGTGCCGGCCCACCTCGACGTTGTCCATGAGCACCGAGCGGCTGACCGAGGCCCACGAGTGCACGCGCACGTTCGTCGCGAGCACCGAGTCCTCCACGAGGGACCCGGAGACCACGGTGCCGGGCCCGACGATGGAGTTGATGGCGTGGCCGATCCGGCCCTGGTGGCCGTGGACGAACTTCGCCGGCGGCACCGGGGGCTGCTGGCTGAGGATCGGCCAGGCGGAGTTGTAGAGGTTGAAGATCGGGTGCACCGAGATGAGGTCCATGTGGGCCTCGTAGTACGAGTCCAGGGTCCCGACGTCGCGCCAGTAGCCGCGGTCGCGGTCGGTGGAGCCGGGGACCTCGTTGTCCTTGAAGTCGTAGACGCCGGCCTTCCCCTGCGCGACGAACCACGGGACGATGTCACCGCCCATGTCGTGCTTGGAGCCCTCGATCTCGGCGTCCGTGGTGACCGCCTCGCAAAGCGCCTTCGCGTCGAAGACGTAGTTGCCCATCGAGGCGAGGATCTCGCCCGGGGAGTCGGCCAGGCCGGTGGGGTCCTTGGGCTTCTCGAGGAAGGCCCGGATCCGCGAGGGGTCGCCCGGCTCGGTGTCGATGACGCCGAACTGGTCGGCCATCCCGATCGGCTGGCGGATCGCCGCCACGGTGCACGGCGCCCCGCTGGCGATGTGCGCGTCGACCATCTGGGAGAAGTCCATGCGGTAGACGTGGTCGGCGCCGACCACGACGACGATGTCGGGCTTCTCGTCGTTGATGAGGTTCAGGCTCTGGAAGATGGCGTCGGCGCTGCCGAGGTACCAGTGCGGCCCGAGGCGCTGCTGCGCCGGGACGGGCGTGACGTAGTTGCCGAGCATCGTCGACATCCGCCACGTCACGGTGATGTGGCGGTCGAGGCTGTGGCTCTTGTACTGGGTCAGCACGACGATCTGGCGGTAGCCGGAGTCGACGAGGTTGCTCAGCGCGAAGTCCACGAGCCGGTAGTTGCCGCCGAACGGGACCGCGGGCTTCGCGCGGTCCGCGGTCAGGGGCATGAGTCGTTTGCCTTCGCCACCAGCGAGGACGATGGCCATCACCTTCGGTGCCATGCGTCGCACCCTAGGCCCGCGCCCTCCTCCGCACCACGCGGTGATCTCCGGGGTGTCCGATCGGGTGAGCAGCGCTAGCGTCCGCGCATGCGCGTCGACGTCCTGACCAAGGAGTACCCCCCGGAGATCTACGGCGGCGCCGGCGTCCACGTCGCCGAGCTCGTCCGGGTGCTGCGGGCGATGGCCCCTGACGAGACCGGCTTCCCCGGCGGGCTGGACGTGCGCGTGCGCGCGTTCGGCGGCCAGCGGGACGAGGCCGGCACGACCGGCTACCCCGATCCCGCCGACCTCGCGGGCGCCAACGCGGCGCTGCGCACCCTCGGCGTCGACCTGGCGATGGCCGGGGACGCCGCGGGCGCCGACCTGCTGCACTCCCACACCTGGTACGCCAACATGGCCGGCCACCTCGGCGGTCTGCTGCACGGCGCCCCGCACGTGCTCACGGCCCACAGCCTGGAGCCGCTGCGCCCGTGGAAGGCCGAGCAGCTCGGCGGCGGGTACGCGCTCTCCTCCTGGGCCGAGCGCACCGCCTACCTCGGCGCCGCGGCCGTGGTCGCGGTCAGCGCCGGCATGCGCCGCGACATCCTCCGCGCCTACCCCGACGTCGACCCCGAGCGGGTGCACGTCGTCCACAACGGCATCGACGCCGACCTGTGGGCGCGCGACGAGGGCCCGGGCGCTGCGGACGCCGTCCGCGCCCTCGGCGTGGACCCCGACCGCCCCAGCGTCGTCTTCCTCGGCCGCACCACGCGCCAGAAGGGCCTGCCGCACCTGCTGCGGGCCGCGGCCGCCCTGCCGCCGGAGGTGCAGCTCGTGCTGTGCGCGGGGGCGCCGGACACCCCCGAGATCGCCGCGGAGGTCGCCGGCCTCGTCGCCGAGCTCCAGACCCGCCGCGGCGGGGTGGTGCACATCGAGCGGATGCTGCCGCGCCAGGACGTCGTCCGGCTGCTCAGCGCGGCGACCGTGTTCGTGTGCCCGTCGGTCTACGAGCCGCTCGGCATCGTCAACCTCGAGGCGATGGCCTGCGGGACGGCTGTGGTGGGCACCGCGACCGGCGGGATCCCCGAGGTCGTCGACGACGGCGTGACCGGGTGGCTGGTGCCGATCGAGCAGGTCTCCGACGGCACCGGGACGCCGGTGGACCCGGCCCGCTACGAGGCCGA
>NZ_JBZYWI010000162.1:0-6693 GCF_058932755.1 Quadrisphaera sp. DVD1 | reverse complement strand
CCCGGCGCGCGCGGGCCCAAGGCGAGCACCTCCGAGGCGGTCGCCGGGCGCAACTCCGTGGTCGAGGCGCTGCGCGCGAAGGTGCCCGCCACGGCGCTGTACGTGGCCTCGCGCATCGACACCGACGACCGCGTCCGCGAGGCGCTGAAGACGGCCTCCGCCGCCGGGCTGCCGGTGCTGGAGACCACCCGCGGCGACCTGGACCGCATGACCGACGGCGCCGTCCACCAGGGCCTGGTCCTGCAGGTGCCGCCGTACGAGCACGTCACCCTCGACGACCTGCTCACCGCGGCCGCGAACGCCGGTCAGGACCCGCTCGTGCTCGCCCTCGACGGGATCACCGACCCGCGCAACCTCGGCGCCGTGGTCCGCTCGGCCGCCGCGTTCGGCGGGCACGGCGTGCTCGTGCCCGAGCGCCGCTCGGCCGGCATGACCGCCTCGGCGTGGAAGAGCTCGGCCGGTGCCGCCGCCCGCGTGCCGGTGGCCCGCGAGACGAACCTCACCCGCGCGCTGGAGGCGGCCAAGCGGGCCGGCTGCTTCGTGGTGGGCCTCGACGCCGAGGGCGACGCCGAGCTGGGCTCTCCGGAGCTGGCCCGCGCCGCGGCCGGCCCGATCGTGCTCGTGGTGGGCTCGGAGGACAAGGGCCTGTCCCGCCTCGTGCGCGAGACGTGCGACCTCGTCGTCTCCATCCCGATGGCCGCCTCGGTGGAGTCGCTCAACGCCGGCGTGGCCGCGGGCGTCGCCCTGTACGAGATCGACCGCGGTCGGCGCACCGCGCGGGCGCAGCGCGGCGGCGGCCGGGCCTGAGCCTGCCGAGCCCGCACGGGGCCGGGGCGCTCCCGGCCCCGCAGCGGTCCTGCGGGCTCAGCGGACCTCGCCCGTGCCGGCCTCGGACCGCCAGCTCTGGCTGGACAGCCACCCGTCGATCCGGTCGTCGGCCGGGTCCGGCTCGGGCTCGGGCGGCTCGCTCGAGCGGAGCGCGGCGTCCAGGGCGGGGAACATGCCGGTGGGCGTCCCGGTGACGAGCACCGCGGCCTCGTCGGGGCGGTTGCGCAGCACCTCGTCGACGTAGGTGCGCACCGCCTCCAGGAGCGGGACGTCGCGGCCCAGCTGCTCGGAGCGGTACCAGCGGTGCTCGAGCACCTCGTGGAAGATCTCCGCCGGCTCCAGCTTGCGCCGCAGCTCGCGCGGGACGGCGCGCACCACCGGCTCGAAGACCGTGGCGAGCCAGTCGTGGGCGACGATCTCCTCGTCCTCGCTCTGGCGGTCGGTCGCCGCCCGGTAGCCGTCGAGGTCGTTGAGCAGGCGGCGGGCCTGGTTCTGCTCCACGTCAAGGCCGGTCAGGCGCAGCAGGCGGCGGGAGTGGTGCCCGGCGTCGACGACCTTGGGCTGGATCTGGACCATCGCCCCGCCGACGTCGGTGCTGATCGCGAGCTCGCCGACGTCGAAGCCGAGGTCGTTGAGCCGCTCGATGCGCGCCTGCACCCGCCAGCGCTCGCCCCGCTCGAACGACTCGAGGTCGGTCAGCTCCGCCCACAGCGAGCGGTAGCGCTCGACGATGTGGGCGGCGGTGGCCACGGGGTCGACGTCGGGGTCGAGGTACTCCCCGGCCTCGAGGTCCATGAGCTCGCCGGCGATGTTCGTGAACGCGACGTCGAGGTCGTTCTCGCGCTGGCCGTCGGACAGGCTCTGGTGCAGCTCGCCGGTCTCGGCGTCGACGAGGTAGGCGGCGAACTCCCCGGCGTCGCGGCGGAACAGGGTGTTCGACAGCGAGACGTCGCCCCAGTAGAAGCCGGACAGGTGCAGGCGCACGAGCAGGACGGCGAGCGCGTCGACCAGCCGGGTCGCGGTGTCCGGGCGCAGGGCCTGGCTGAACAGCGCGCGGTAGGGCAGGGAGAACTGGAGGTGCTGGGTGACCAGCGCCGGGTCCAGCGGCAGGCCGTCGGCGGTCGTGCGGCCGGTGACGACCGCGACCGGGACGACGCAGGGGACCTCCAGGCGCGAGAGCAGGCGCAGCAGGCCGTACTCGCGCCGGGCGAGGGACTCCTCGATCTCCTTGACCGCCATGACCTTCCCCGACAGCCGCACGAAGCGCACGACGTGCCGTGAGATGCCCCGGGGGAGCGCCGCCAGGGTCTGCGCCGGCCAGGAGTCCAGGGGGAGCTCCCACGGCAGGTCCGGCAGGTCGAGCACGGACTCGTCCGTGGTCGCCGCGGTGATCTGCAGGGACTGGGCCATGGGGGCATCCTCCCACCGCCCGGGCGTGCAGGAGGGGGGCACCGCCGAAGCGGTGCCCCCCTCCTCGGGTGGAGCCGTGGATCAGGCGGTGATCAGACCCGGGTGGCACCGGCCGTGGAGGCGGCGGCGACGTCTTCGAGACGGCGGCCGTCCTTGGCGTCGAACAGGTGGGTGTGGCCCACCTTGGCGGTGACCTGGACCGTCGTGCCCTTCTCCGGGGGACGGCGGCCGTCGACGCGGACGATCATCTGGTGCTCGGTGCCCTGGAACTGGGACCGGCCGTACACGTAGGCGTCGGCGCCGAGCTCCTCGACGACGTCGACCTGCACGGGGAGGCCGCGCTCGGTGAGCTCGAGGTCCTCGGGGCGCACGCCCACGGTGACGGTGCTGCCGGCGGCGGCACCGAGGGTCTCGCGGGAGACCGGCACGATCGCGTTGCCGAACTGGACGCCGCCGTCGGTGACGGGCAGCTCGAGCAGGTTCATCGCCGGGGAGCCGATGAAGCCGGCGACGAAGACGTTGGCGGGGCGGTCGTACATGTTCCGCGGGGTGTCGACCTGCTGGAGGATGCCGTCCTTGAGGACCGCGACCCGGTCGCCCATGGTCATGGCCTCGACCTGGTCGTGGGTCACGTAGACGGTGGTCACGCCGAGGCGGCGCTGCAGCTGGGCGATCTGCGTGCGGGTCTGCACGCGCAGCTTGGCGTCCAGGTTCGACAGCGGCTCGTCCATGAGGAACACCTGGGGCTGGCGCACGATCGCGCGGCCCATGGCGACGCGCTGGCGCTGACCGCCGGACAGGGCCTTCGGCTTGCGGTCCAGGTACTGCTCGAGGTCGAGGATCTTCGCCGCCTCCTGCACGCGGGTGCGGATCTCGTCCTTCTTCACGCCGGCGATCTTCAGGGCGAAGCCCATGTTGTCGGCCACCGTCATGTGCGGGTACAGCGCGTAGTTCTGGAAGACCATCGCGATGTCGCGGTCCTTGGGCTGCACGTCGGTGACGTCGCGGTCGCCGATGAGGATGCGCCCGGAGTTGACGTCCTCCAGGCCGGCGAGCATGCGCAGGGAGGTCGACTTGCCGCAGCCGGAAGGACCGACGAGGACGAGGAACTCGCCGTCGCGGACCTCGAGGTTCAGGGCGTCGACCGCGGGGCGGTCTCCGCCGGGGTAGACGCGGGTGGCGTGGTCGAACGTGACGGTGGCCATGGTGTGTGTCCTCTCACCGGCAGGAACGTGCCGGACGATCCGAGTGAGGGATGCTCCTGGCGCCGGTCGGCGCAGGGAGGGTCACCGGCGGCCGTCGTGGACGCCGGTGTCCGAGACGGAGTATGCCCCACGAACCGCCCCCCTGCCCAGGGGGCAGCGCGGGCGGGTGGTTCAGGAGCGGAGCGTGGCCAGCTCGGTGAGCAGTGCGGCGACCGCCTCGGGGTCGGCCACCCGGTGGCGGGCGGCGGTCTCGCCCTCGCCCACCTTGACGCCGACGTCGCCGGCGGCGGGGTCCAGCACCGCGAAGGCGTGCTCGTCGGTGGTGTCGTCGCCGGCGAAGAGGACCGCGTCGGCGCCGAGGCGCTCGCGCAGGGCCCTCACCGCGCTGCCCTTGTCGGCGGTGACCACCGACAGCTCGACCACCTCCTTGCCGCGCAGGGCCCTCACGCCCGGGAGGGTCGCCGGGCCGGTCAGCGCCGCGGCGGTGGCCTCGGCGCCGACGTCCGGGCTCGCGCTGCGGGTGTGCAGGACGGCGCCGGCGGGCTTGCGCTCCAGGGCGGTGCCCTCGTGGGCGGCGACGACGGCGCCGAGGCCCTCGACGACCTGGGCCAGCAGCGAGCGCTGGGCGTCGTCGAGCTCGGTGGGGACGCCGTCGACCTCCGCTCCGTGGCTGGCCACGAGCACGGCGGACGGCGGCGGGTCGGCGACCGCGCGCAGGTCGGCCAGGGACCGGCCGCTGACCAGGGCCACCGTGACGCCGTCGGCCGTGGACAGGGCGGCCACTGCGCGCGCGGACGCCGGCAGGGGGCGGGCCTGCTCGGGGCGCTCGACGATCGGGGCGAGCACGCCGTCGAAGTCGAGGGCGACGAGCACCCGGGCGCGCGTGGCGAACGCCGCCAGCGCCTCGCCCAGCGCCGGGTCCACCGCTGCGCCCGCGGCTGCGCCCGCGGCTGCGTCCTGCGGCTCGTCGGCGCTCACGCGGCGTCCACCGGCAGCTCGGAGCGGTCCCGCAGCGCGGCGAGGAACCCCTCGGCCCAGCGCGAGACGTCGTGCTCCATGACCCTGCGGCGCAGCGAGCGCATCCGGCGGGCCTGCTCCTTGGGCGGCATCTCCAGCGCGCGCACCATCGCCTCCTTGAGGCCCGCGATGTCGTGGGGGTTGACCAGCAGGGCCTGGGTCAGCTCGTCGGCGGCCCCGGTGAACTCGCTGAGCACCAGGGACCCGCGCAGGTCGTGGCGCGACGCGACGTACTCCTTGGCCACGAGGTTCATCCCGTCGCGCAGGGCGGTGACGAGCATGACGTCAGCGGCCTGGAACAGCGCCGCCATCTCCTCGCGGGGGTAGGAGTGGTGCAGGTAGTGCACCGCCGGGCGGCCGAGGTCGCCGAAGGTGCCGTTGATCCGCCCCACCGTCAGCTCGATCTCGTCGCGCAGCAGCCGGTAGCTCGCCACCCGCTCGCGGCTGGGGGTGGCCACCTGCACCAGCACGCTGTCGTGGGGGTCGACGACGCCGTCCTCGAGCAGCTCGGCGTACGCCTTGAGCCGGTGCATGATGCCCTTGGTGTAGTCGAGGCGGTCCACCCCGAGCAGCAGCCGCCGGGGAGCGCCCAGCTCGAAGCGCACCTCCGCCACCCGGGACTGCACCCCCGGCGAGCGCGCCAGCTGGTCCAGCGCGCCGGAGTCGATCGAGATCGGGAACGAGCGCGCCCGCACGGTGCGGCGGGTGCCGTCGGGGCCGGCCACGCTGACCTGCTGGCTGCGGCTGGGCAGGCCGACCGCGCGACGGCAGGCGCGCAGGAAGTTGTTGGCGTCGCTCATCCGCTGGAAGCCGATGAGGTCGGCGCCCAGGAGGCCCTCGAGGACCTGCCGGCGCCAGGGGAGCTGGGCGAAGATCTCGTACGGCGGGAAGGGGATGTGGTTGAAGAAGCCGATCCGCAGGTCGGGGCGGCGCTCGCGGAGCATCGCGGGCACGAGCTGCAGCTGGTAGTCCTGAACCCACACCGTCGCGCCCCGGCTGGCCTGCTCGGCGGTGGCCTCGGCGAAGCGCCGGTTCACGGCGACGTAGTCGTCCCACCAGTCGCGGTGGAACTCCGGCGGCGCGATGACGTCGTGGTAGAGCGGCCACAGGGTCGCGTTCGAGAAGCCCTCGTAGTAGCGGGCCACCTCCTGCTCGGACAGCGGCACCGGCACGAGCTGCATGCCGCCCTCGTGGAACGGGGCGGGAGCCTCGCCGGCGTCACCGGACCAGCCCACCCACGCGCCGTCCGCCTGCCGCATCACCGGCTCGAGGGCCGTCACGAGGCCCCCCGGCGACGTGCGCCAGGTGGTGGTGCCGTCGTCCTCGGTGACCCGGTCCACCGGCAGCCGGTTCGCCACCACGACGAAGTCGTACTCGCCTCCCGGCACGGCCCTCCCCTTCTCTCGGTCGCCTCCGAGCCTAGTGATCTTCGGCGCTCCGGCATCCCGAGCGCGGGCCGCGTACCGTTTCCGACCATGGACGCTGGGACGGACGCCGGGACGCGGTCCGGGCCGAGCGTGCGACTCGGCCCCTACCGGCTGCTGCACGTCATCGGCGGAGGCGGCATGGGGGTGGTGCACCTGGGCCTGGACCCCGAGGGCCGCGCGGTCGCCGTCAAGGTGCTGCGACCGCACCTGGCGGCCGACCCGACCGCGCGCGCCCGCCTGGCCCGCGAGGTGGAGACCCTGCGGCGCGTGCGCTCCTCGCGGGTGGCCGAGGTCCTCGACGCCGACCCGGACGCCGACCAGCCCTACGTCGTCACGCAGTTCGTGCCGGCCCCGCCGCTGGACGCCCACGTGGAGGCCCTGGGCCCGATGGCGCCGGCCGAGCTGACCCGCCTCGGGCTGGGGCTGGGGGAGGCGCTCGCCGCCATCCACGACGCCGGGGTGGTCCACCGCGACCTCAAGCCGGGGAACGTGCTGGTGCTCGACGGCGAGCCCGTGGTCATCGACTTCGGGATCGCCCAGATCGCCGACGACGCCCGGCTGACCAGCACCGGGCTGGTGATGGGCTCGCCCGGCTACCTCTCGCCGGAGGTCCTCGACGGCGGCGCGGTGACGGCCTCGGCGGACTGGTGGGGCTGGGCGGCCACCGTCGCCTTCGCGGCCACGGGCCGCCCGCCGTTCGGCTCCGGCCCGATGGAGGCGGTGCTCAGCCGGGTGCGCCGCGGCGCGGCCGACCTGGACGGCGTCCCGGCGGGGCTGGCGGCGGTGCTGGACGCCGCCCTGGCGCC
>NZ_JBZYWI010000161.1:0-6772 GCF_058932755.1 Quadrisphaera sp. DVD1 | reverse complement strand
CCGCGGCGCCGACGGGCGCACCGGGTCAGGCCCCGGCCTCCCGGCCGGCGCCCTCCGCACCCCCCGGCCCCGAGGCGGAGCTGCCGCCAGAGCCCCCGGACGACTTCGAGCCGCCGCCCGAGGAGGAGCCGTCCTTCCGCGGGGCCGACCTGGCCCGCTCGGCGGCCCGGGCGCCGGGTCGCCCGGCGGGTCCGGCGCCTGCCGCGGCACCGGTGGCGGCCGACGACGAGCCCAGCCGCGACGACCCCGACGCGGAGGACTCCGGTCTCGTGGGGGCGGCGGTGGTCCAGCAGCTGCTGGGCGGCCGCGTGATCTCCGTCGACGACCGGTCCTGATCCGCCGCGCCCCGCGCCGGCCGGCGGGGCGCCTCCGGCGGTGCACCGCGCCGTCGGTGGCGGGACGTAGGCTCGGGGGGTGTACGAGGGCGCGGTCCAAGACCTCATCGACGAGCTGGGACGGCTCCCCGGTGTGGGGCCCAAGAGCGCCCAGCGCCTGGCGTTCCACCTGCTGCAGACCGACGAGGACGACGTCCGCCGTCTGGTGTCGGCGCTGACCGAGGTGAAGCGGCGGGTGCGGTTCTGCACCGTGTGCGGCAACGTCGCGCAGGAGGAGCAGTGCCGGATCTGCCGCGACCCGCGCCGCGACCTCGCGGTCATCTGCGTGGTCGAGGAGCCCAAGGACGTCGTCGCGATCGAGCGCACCCGCGAGTTCCGCGGCCGCTACCACGTCCTGGGCGGCGCGATCAGCCCGATCGAGGGCGTCGGCCCCGACGACCTGCGCGTGCGCGAGCTGTTCGCGCGGCTGGCCTCGGGGGAGGTCACCGAGGTCATCCTCGCCACCGACCCCAACCTCGAGGGCGAGGCGACCGCGACCTACCTGGCGCGCATGCTCAAGCCGATGGGCCTGCGGGTGACCCGCCTGGCCTCGGGGCTGCCCGTCGGCGGCGACCTCGAGTACGCCGACGAGGTCACGCTCGGCCGGGCGTTCGAGGGGCGCCGGCTGCTCGATGTCTGAGGCGCCCCCCGGCGAGTCCCTGGACGAGCTGGGCGTGCTCGCCGAGGCCACGGCGCTGGCCGCCAGCGGCTACCTCGACGGCGTCGCCTCCGTCGCCCGCGGCGACGCGCCCGCGACGGCGCTGCCGGTGCTGCTGCTGGCCGTCTCCGAGGTGTCGGTCGCCGGAGCGCGGCTGGGCGCCCTGGCCGACGTCGAGCCCGGCCCGGCGGGTCCGCCGGCTGCTCCTGAGGACGTCCGCGCGCTGCGGGAGGCGCTGGCCGCGGTGCTGGCCGGGGTGGACGACTACACCGACCTCCTCGACCCGCTGACCTCGCGCGAGGTGGTGCCCGCGCGGCTGTCCGACGACCTGGCCGAGGTGGCCGGCGCGCTCGTTCCCGGGCTGCGCGCCCACGCGGACGGACGCGTCGACGAGGCGCTCGCCGCGTGGCAGTCCTCCTACCTGGCCGGCTGGGGCGCCCGGGCCGCCAGCGCCCTGCGGGTGCTGCAGTCGCTGCTCGCCCACGTGCGCCAGCAGGCCTGACCCGACCGCACTCCTCCGCAGGAGTGCTGCTCGGAAGCCATCAGGAACCGCGCTTCTCGGGGGAAGTGCGGTTCAGGCGCCCCTCGGAGCAGCACTCTCGCCGGAGAGTGCGGAAGCAGGTGCGTGGCCCGGGGGAGGCGGTCAGGCCAGCGGCACCGGAACGGCCGGCGGCGCGAAGACGGCGTCCGCGGGGCGGTCGGTGGTGGCGTCGACGAGGTTCATCCGCCCGCCCGCGAACCACGCGCGCCGCAGCAGGCCGGCGTTGGTGAGGCAGTACTGCCCGGCACCGGCGGGGGAGCCCGCGGCGTCGACCGACGCGCACTGCGCGGGGGCGAGCGCACGGGCCACGGGCAGCTCGCGGGTGATCGAGAGCCCCTCCTGCAGGCCGGCGAGCGAGGGCAGCGTCGTGGTGAGCAGCGCGGCCACCCCGGTGTCGAACGGCGCGGGCACCGCCGCGTCGCGCCCGGCGACGAGCAGGCACTCGGTCGTGCCGACGGTGGTGCAGGCCACCCAGCCGGCGTCCGCGCGCAGCAGGGAGGCGCTCGCTCCGTCGGCGGTGGTGACGTCCACGCGGCTGCGGTCGCCGCTGCGGGCCAGGACGACGGTGGCGCTGGCCCCGTCGTCGCTGAAGACCTTGTAGGTGGCCGTGCCGTTCCAGGTCGCGGCGGCGGCCATGCCGGCGCGCACGTCGGACGCCGGCATCACCGGTGCCGGTGCGGTGGTGGGCTCGGTCGGCGCGCTGGGAGCGGGCGGCGCCGGAGCGGGCTGGGGGTCGCCCGTGGTCAGCGCCAGACCGGCGACGACGACGAGGGCGAGGGCCACCGTCGCACGCACCGCGGCGCGCACCCGGGGCGAGGCGTCGCGCGCGGGAGCGGCCGGGGCGTCAGGAGCCGTCGGGGCCTCGGGGGCGCTCGGGGCGTCGGGGGCAGGGGGCGCCGGGGCGGGGGCGAGGGCGGCGAGCTCGTCGGCCCGGGTGGCGGTGGTGATCTCCGCCAGGGCGGACGCGAGCGGCGGCACCTGCGTGGTCGGCGCGCCCTCCGGGGTGACCTCGGTCGTCTCGTGCCGGGAAGTCCCCGTCGCGCCGTTCGCCGTGCTCGTCACGCGTGCGCCTCCGTCCTGGCCGGGGCACCTCCTCCGGCCCCGGTAGAGTCGGCACCGGCGCCGAGATCCTTGAACAGCGGTCCGCACCGGCGGCGCGGGAGCGGTCGCCCCGGTCCGGAGGTGGCCCAGGTGGGCCTGGTGGTGCAGAAGTACGGGGGCTCTTCCGTCGCGGACGCCGAGGGCGTCAAGCGGGTCGCCAAGCGCATCACCGAGACCCGGCGCGCCGGCCACGAGGTCTGCGTCGTCGTCTCGGCGATGGGCGACACCACCGACGACCTCCTCGACCTCGCGCAGCAGGTCAGCCCCCTGCCGCCCGCCCGCGAGCTCGACATGCTCCTCACCAGCGGCGAGCGGATCTCGATGGCGCTGCTGGCGATGGCCATCGCCAACCTGGGCCACGTCGCGCGCTCGTTCACCGGCAGCCAGGCCGGGGTGATCACCGACTCCGCCCACGGGAGGGCGCGGATCATCGACGTCACCCCCGGGCGGATCCGCGAGGCCCTCGACCAGGGGGCGATCGCGATCGTCGCCGGGTTCCAGGGCGTCAGCGTCGACACCAAGGACATCACCACCCTCGGCCGCGGCGGCTCGGACACCACGGCCGTGGCGCTGGCCGCCGCCCTGGGCGCCGACGTCTGCGAGATCTACACCGACGTGGACGGCGTCTACACGGCCGACCCCCGCATCGTCCCCACCGCGCGCAAGATCGACCGGATCAGCAGCGAGGAGATGCTCGAGATGGCCGCCAGCGGCGCCAAGGTGCTGCACCTGCGCTGCGTGGAGTACGCGCGCCGGTACGGCGTCCCGGTGCACGTGCGGTCGTCGTTCACCGCCCGCGAGGGCACCTGGGTGGCCGACGCGGCCATCCTCACCGACGGAACCCCGGGAGGGGCGATGGAGCAGCCGATCATCTCCGGCGTCGCGCACGACCGCAGCGAGGCGAAGATCACCGTGGTCGGGGTCCCCGACAAGCCGGGCACGGCCGCGGAGATCTTCGAGGCGGTCGCCGACGCCGGCGTCAACATCGACATGATCGTCCAGAACGTCTCGGCGGCGGCGACGGGCCTGACCGACGTCTCCTTCACCCTGCCCAAGACCGAGGGGCAGACCGCGCTGACGGCGCTGAGCCGCGTGCAGCCGGGCGTGGGCTTCGAGTCGCTGCAGTACGACGACCAGATCGGCAAGGTCTCGCTCATCGGCGCGGGCATGCGCAGCCACCCGGGCGTCTCGGCGCGCCTGTTCAAGGCGCTGGCCGACACGGGGGTCAACATCGAGATGATCTCCACCTCGGAGATCCGGATCTCGGTGGTCACCCGCGCCGACCACCTCGACGACGCCGTGCGCGCCATCCACACCGCCTTCGGCCTGGACTCCGACGAGCTGGCCGCCGTGCACGGGGGGACGGGACGATGAGCACGACGAACGGACGCCGGCCCGTGCTGGCCGTGGTCGGGGCGACCGGGGCCGTGGGCACCGTGATGCTGCAGATCCTCTCCACCCGCGAGGACGTGTGGGGCGAGATCCGCCTGGTCGCCTCCGCGCGCTCGGCCGGCAAGCGGCTGCGGGTGCGCGGCGAGGAGGTCGAGGTCCAGGCCCTGGCGCCGGAGGTCTTCGACGGCGTGGACGTGGCGATGTTCGACGTCCCCGACGAGGTCTCCGCGGAGTGGGGGCCCGTGGCGGCCGCTCGCGGCGCGGTCGTCGTCGACAACTCCGGTGCGTTCCGGATGGACCCCGACGTCCCGCTCGTCGTGCCCGAGGTCAACCCCGCCCAGGCGCGCAACCGCCCGCGCGGCATCATCGCCAACCCCAACTGCACGACGCTGACGATGATGGACGCGCTCGGCTGCCTGCACCGCGGCTGGGGCCTGACCGAGCTCGTCGTGGCCTCCTACCAGGCCGCCTCCGGGGCCGGCCAGCCCGGCGTCGACCGCCTCTACGACGAGCTCGAGGTCGTCGCCGCCGACCGCAGCCTCGGCCAGCGCCCGGGCGACGTCCGCCGCGCGATCGAGGACCAGCTCGGTGACGCCCCCTCGCCGTTCCCGGCGCCGCTGGCGCTCAACGTCGTGCCGTGGGCGGGCTCGCTGCGCGACGGCGGCTGGTCCAGCGAGGAGATGAAGGTCCGCCAGGAGTCGCGCAAGATCCTCGGCATCCCCGACCTGAAGGTCTCCGCGACCTGCGTGCGGGTCCCGGTGGTCACGACGCACTCCCTCGCCGTGCACGCCACCTTCCAGCGGCCGATCGACGTCGAGCGGGCCCGCCAGGCGCTCGTCGAGGCGCCCAGCGTCGTCGTCCTCGACGACCCGGACGAGGGCGACTTCCCCACCCCCGCCGACGTCGTGGGCTCCGACCCCACGTGGGTGGGCCGGATCCGGCAGGCCCTGGACTTCCCGAACACGCTCGACCTGTTCGTCTGCGGCGACAACCTGCGCAAGGGCGCGGCGCTGAACACCGCCCAGATCGCCGAGCTCGTGGCCGCGGAGCTCACCGGCGCCTGAGGCCACCGGAGAGCACCGCAGACGCCGAAGGGCCCGGATCCGTGAGGATCCGGGCCCTTCGGGCTGTGCCGGTCGGGATGACCAGCGCGGAAGCCGGCGGAGCCGACGACCACCACATCTGTCGGGGTGACAGGATTTGAACCTGCGGCCTCTTCGTCCCGAACGAAGCGCGCTACCAAGCTGCGCCACACCCCGGTGCAGCGCGGACCACTCTAGCCGAGAGCGTCAGGTGCCAGCGACGAGGGTGAGCAGGGTGGCCTCGGGCGGGCACGCGAAGCGCACGGGCGCGTACGGAGAGGTGCCCAGGCCGGCGCTGACGTGCAGCCACGACGCGTCCCGGCCGCGCTCCCAGCGGTGCAGCCCCTTGACGTAGCGCCGGGGCAGGTCGCAGTTGGTCACCAGCGCCCCGAAGCCCGGCACGCACAGCTGGCCGCCGTGGGTGTGGCCGGCCAGGAGCAGGTCCAGGCCGTCGGTGGTCATCGCGTCCAGCACCCGCCGGTAGGGGGCGTGGGCGACGCCGAGCCGCAGGTCGGCGCCGGGGTCGGCCGGCGCGCTGAGGTCGAGGTAGCGGTCGCGCCCGAGGTGCGGGTCGTCCACGCCGACGAGGTCGACCCGGCGCCCGGCGACCTCCAGGGTGGCGCGGGCGTTCGTCAGGTCGGCCCAGCCGGCGCCGACCAGGCCCGCCACGAGGTCGCCGGTCGGCAGCACCTCGGGCCGGTGGGACGCCCGCGACGGGCCGCGCAGGTACCCCGCCGGGTTCTTCGGCCGCGGGCCGAAGTAGTCGTTGGAGCCGAGGACGAAGGCGCCGGGGCGCTCCAGCAGCGGCTCGAGGGCGGAGAGCACGGAGGGCGCCGCGGCGGCCGACGCGAGGTTGTCGCCGGTGTCGACGACGAGGTCGGGCTCCAGGGCGGCCAGGGAGCGCACCCAGGCCTGCTTGCGGTGCTGCCCGGGGGTCACGTGGAGGTCGGACAGGTGCAGCACCCTCAGCGGCGCCTGCCCGGGCGCGAGCACCGGCACCTCGACCCGCCGGAGCCGGTAGGAGCGCACCTCGACCCCCGCGCCCCAGGCGAGGCACGCCGCTCCGGCGGCGGCGAGGGCGCCCGCGGCGGTCAGCAGGGAGGACGGCGGTCGGCGGCTCACGCCCGCCATCCTGGCGGGCCTGCGAGACTGGCCGCATGGCGGGCGACGACGGGCTCACGGACAGGCTGCAGGACAGGCTGCGCAGCGACCTCACGGCGGCGATGCGGGCGCGCGACGAGCTGACCACCGCGACGCTGCGGATGGCGCTGACGGCGGTCAAGGCCGCCGAGGTGGCCGGCTCCTCCGCTCGCGAGCTGAGCCGGGACGAGGTGGTCGCCGTGCTGCGCACCGAGACCAAGAAGCGCCGCGAGGCCGCCGAGGCCTTCGCCGCGGCCGGGCGGGCCGAGCAGGCCGAGCGCGAGCGGGCCGAGGAGGGCGTGCTCGAGGCCTACCTGCCGGCGCAGCTGGACGACGAGGCGCTCACCGCGCTGGTGGCCGAGGAGGTCGCCGCCGCGGCGACCGCCGGCAGGACCGGGATGGGCGCCATGGGGGCGGTCATGGGCGCGGTCAAGCCGCGCGTGGGCGCCACGGTGGACGGCGGCCGGCTGGCCGCCGAGGTGCG
>NZ_JBZYWI010000160.1:0-6799 GCF_058932755.1 Quadrisphaera sp. DVD1 | reverse complement strand
TCCTGCGCCCCTGCGCTCCTGACCCGCACCACCCTGCTGCGACCTGACGACCCTCCTGGGAGGTGACGCGTGGACCCCGTGCTGGACAACCTCGACCTGTTCTGGGGCGGCTTCCTGCGCTCGCTCGGCATCGCCCTGTGGGGCGCGGTCGGCTCGCTCGTGCTGGGCACGGTCATCGCCGTCTGCCGGGTCTGCCCGGTGCCGGTGCTGCGCGCCTTCGGCTCCGCCTACGTGACCGTGGTGCGCAACACCCCGCTCGCGGTGGTGCTCTCCTTCTTCGCCTTCGGCATCCCGACCCTGGGCGTCAACGCGAGCTACTACCTCTTCGGCGTCGCCGGGCTCGTCGTCTACACGGCCGCGTTCGTCTGCGAGGCCGAGCGCGCCGGCATCAACGCCGTCTCCCCCGGCCAGGCCGAGGCCGCGCGCGCGATCGGGCTGGGCTTCCGCCAGACCCTGACCCTCGTGGTCCTGCCCCAGGCGGTGCGCTCGGTGGTGCCCCCGCTGGGCAACGTGCAGATCGCCATGATCAAGAACTCCGCCGTCGTGGGCGGGTTCGGCGTGGGCGGCGACCTCTTCGCGGTGACCAAGCGGCTGACCTCCGCCCAGGGCTACCCCCTGCTGCCGGTGCTGACCGGGATGGCGATCGGCTACCTGCTCATGACGCTGACGGCGGCCGCGGGGCTCGCCGTCGCCGAGCGCCGGCTGGCGGTGGCCCGGTGAGCGCCCCGGGCACCTCGGTGCTCTTCGACGCCCCCGGCCCGCGCACGCGCCGGCGCACGGCGATCGCCACCGTCGTCGTCCTGCTCCTGCTCCTCGCCGCCGTGGTCGCGGTGCTCCTCCGCTTCGCCGAGCGCGGCCAGTTCGACGCCGAGCTGTGGGCGCCGCTCGTCGACCCCAGCACCGAGGAGTTCCCGCTCGTGTGGGAGCGCATCGGCTCGGGCCTGTGGGTCACCCTGCGCGCCGCGGCCGCGGCGATGGTCGCCTCGCTGGTGATCGGCGTGCTGCTGACGACGACGCGGCTCGGCCTGGGCCGCTACGGCCGGCTGCCCCTGGTCGGGGTGGTCGAGCTGCTGCGCGGCCTGCCGGTGATCGTGACGATCTACTACGTCAGCGCGCTGCTGCCCGAGCTCGGGGCCGACCTCGAGGACTTCTGGTACCTCGTCATCGGCCTCACCGCCTACAACAGCGTCATCATCAGCGAGATCGTCCGGGCCGGCGTGGTCTCCCTGCCCCGCGGGCAGGTCGAGGCCGGCCTGGCCGTCGGCCTCACCCGCGGGCAGACCATGCGCCTCGTCCAGCTGCCCCAGGCCCTGCGGGCGATGCTGCCGGCCCTCATCAGCCAGCTCGTGGTGATCCTCAAGGACACGGCGCTGGCGCTGTTCGTCCTCAACGGCGTGAACGACCTCATGCGCGAGGCCAACCAGATGCGCACCGTGCTCGACAACCCGCTGCAGATGTACGTCGTCGTGGCGCTCATCTACATCGCGATCTGCCTGGTGCTCGACCGGCTGGCGCACGTCGTCGAGCGGCGCTCGAGCCGCAGGACCACCGCGGCGACCCCGGACGCCACCCCGGCCGGCGACGCCGTCACCGGCGCCTGACCTCAGTCGTCCAGCGGACCGTCGCCGTCCTGGCCCTCGGGCAGCGCGGCGCCCTCGGCGGCCAGCGCGTCCTTGACCACGCGCAGGGCGAGCCCCTGCGGGTAGCCCTTGCGGGCCAGCATCCCGGCCAGACGGCGCAGGCGGACCTCCGGCTCCAGCCGCGCGGTGCCGGCGAGCTTGCGGGCCACCAGCGCCCGGGCCGTGGCCAGCTCCTGCTCGGGGTCGAGCTGGTCGAGGGCCGCGGCGGCGGTGGCGTCCTCGATGCCCTTGGCGCGCAGCTCGTGGGCCAGGCCGCGGCGCGCGAGGCCCCGGGTGGTGTGGCGCGAGCGCACGAGCATCTCGGCGTACGCGGCATCGTCGACGAGCTTGAGCTCGGTGAAGCGGTCGAGCACCGCCTCGGCGGCCTCCTCCGGCACGTCGCGCCGGGCCATCGCCTGCGCCAGCTCCGCCCGGCTGCGCGGCGCCGCGGTGAGCTGGCGCAGCGCGATGGTGCGGGCGAGCGCGACGGGGTCGGCGTCGCGCACCGGGCCCTCGCGCTCCGGCGGCTCCGGGGCCGGGCGGGACCCGGCACGGGAGCCGCCGGAGCGGCGGCGGCCGGCCATCAGAAGTCGACGGGAGCCCCGGCCGGGACCTCAGCCGGGGCGTCGACCCGCGGGCCGACGCCGAGCTTCTCCTTGATCTTCTTCTCCAGCTCGTCGGACAGGTCGGGGTTGTCGCGCAGGAAGGCCCGCGCGTTCTCCTTGCCCTGGCCCAGCTGGTCGCCGTCGTACGTGTACCAGGCACCGGACTTGCGCACGAAGCCGTGCTCCACGCCCATGTCGATGAGGCCACCCTCGCGGGAGATCCCGATGCCGTAGAGGATGTCGAACTCGGCCTGCTTGAACGGCGGGGAGACCTTGTTCTTGACGACCTTGACCCGGGTGCGGTTGCCGACCGGCTCGCTGCCGTCCTTGAGGGTCTCGATCCGCCGGACGTCGAGGCGCACGGAGGCGTAGAACTTCAGCGCCTTGCCGCCGGTCGTCGTCTCCGGCGAGCCGAACATCACGCCGATCTTCTCGCGCAGCTGGTTGATGAAGATCGCCGTGGTGCCGGAGTTGCTCAGCGCACCGGTGATCTTGCGCAGCGCCTGGGACATGAGCCGGGCCTGCAGACCCACGTGGCTGTCGCCCATCTCGCCCTCGATCTCCGCCCGCGGCACCAGGGCCGCCACGGAGTCGATGACGATGATGTCGAGGGCGCCGGAGCGGATGAGCATGTCGGCGATCTCGAGCGCCTGCTCACCGGTGTCGGGCTGGGAGACCAGCAGGGCGTCGGTGTCGACGCCGAGCTTCTCGGCGTAGGACGGGTCGAGCGCGTGCTCGGCGTCGATGAACGCCGCGATGCCGCCGGCGCGCTGGGCGTTGGCCACCGCGTGCAGCGCCACGGTCGTCTTGCCCGAGCTCTCGGGGCCGTACACCTCGATCACGCGGCCGCGGGGCAGCCCGCCGATGCCGAGCGCGACGTCGAGCGCGATGGAGCCGGTCGGGATGACCTCGATGGGCGCGCGGACCTCGTCGCCCAGGCGCATCACCGAGCCCTTGCCGAACTGCTTGTCGATCTGTGCGAGCGCGATGTCCAGGGACTTCGAGCGGTCTGCGGGAGCGGCCATTCTTCTCACCTCGGGTCGCGGCACCCGGAGCCCGGGTGCGTCGGTGTCGTCGGGAAGGACGCTAGGCGCCACCACCGACAGTCTGGGGCGGGATCGCTGCGCCTGTGGACGACGAGAGCTGCTCGCCCCGACCGACGCCCAGCATAGTCCCTCGCGGCGTACAGGTGTTCGATCTCGGACGATCCGGGGTGGTGCCCGCGGGGTGCTCGTGGGGATGCCGGACGGCCCCCGCCGTGGTGTCCTCGTCCCATGAGCGAGACCCCGAGCCAGACCCCGGACGAGGACGCGCCCGCGACGGGCGACCCCAACCACCCCACGGTCGACCCCGACCGGGCGCCCGACGGCGGCAGCGAGGACCCGGACCGCTTCGACGCCGGGTGAGCCGCTGACCGCCCCCGTCGCCTGGAGCGGTCAGGACAGCAGCAGCCGCTCCAGGCGCCGGGCCGCGACCACGAAGCCCAGCGCCCCCATGACCAGCAGGTAGGCCACGTGGCCGAGCAGGCCCGCGCCCACCGAGCCCAGCAGCAGGTCCCGGCACAGCGCCACCCCGTGGTAGAGCGGGCTGGCGCGCACCAGCCACTGCACCGCCTCCGGGTAGGTCGCCAGCGGGTAGAAGGTGGCCGAGAAGAGGAACAGCGGCAGGACGGCCAGCTGCACGTAGTCGAAGTCGGTCCAGCCGCGCATGTAGGTCGTCGCGGCCATGCCCACCGCCGCGAAGGCGAACCCGACGAGCCCGGCCGCGGGCAGCGCCAGCAGCGCCCACCACGACTGCACCAGCCCCGCGGCCAGGGCCACGAGCAGGAACGCCGCGGCGTAGACCTGGCCGCGCAGCAGGGCCCAGCTGATCTCGGCCACCGCGACGTCGCGGGGCCCGAGCGGGGTGGCCAGCACCGAGTCGTAGAGCTTGGCGTACTTGAGCTTGAAGAAGATGTTGAACGTGGAGTCGTAGACCGCCCCGTTCATCGCCGAGGAGGCCAGCAGGGCCGGGGCGACGAACACCGCGTACGCCACGCTGCGCCCGTCGCCGAGGTCGACCCGCCCCAGCAGCGCGCCGATGCCCACGCCGAGGGAGAACAGGTAGAACACCGGCTCGAAGAAGCCGCTGACCACGGTGATCCAGCCGTGCCGCAGCGCGCGCAGGTTCCGCTCGACGAGCATCCGCGCCATGCCCGCCCCGGCCGGCAGCGGCAGCGCCCGGGCCAGCCGCGAGGCGCCGGTGGGTGCGGTGGGGGCGGTGGGGGCGCTCACCTCAGACCACCACCCGGGCGCGCAGCGAGCGGTGGGCCAGCGCCGCGCCGACCGCGGCGAAGGCCAGCAGGTAGGCGACGTGCCCCAGCACCGGCAGCAGCTGCGCGGTGCCGAGCGCCAGCGACCGGCACGCGGCCACCCCGTGCCACAGCGGCGTGGCCCGGGCCACCCACTGCAGCGCCTCGGGCAGCTGGCTGATCGGGAAGAACGTGCCGGAGAAGAGGAACAGCGGCGTCACGACGAACCGGAAGAGCAGGTTGAAGGGCTGATCGGTCTCGCTGCGCGCCGCGACCGCGAAGACCGGGCCGGCGAACGCCATGCCGACGAGGACGGCGACCGGCAGGGCCAGCAGCGCCATCGGCGAGCGCAGCGCGCCGAGCGCCGCCGCCACGGCGATGAAGATCGCGCTCGTCGTGACCACCCGCAGGAGCACGAAGGCCAGGTGGCCGCGGACGACGTCGCCCACCGACAGCGGCGCGGCGAGCATCGCGTGGTACTGGCGGTTCCACTTGATCGCCCCCATCACCGAGAAGGTGGTCTCCCCCACCGCCGTCTGCATCGCCGACGCGGCCAGGACGCCGGGCGCGACGAAAGCGGCGTAGGAGACCCCGCCGAGGCCGCCCGCGCCCTCGGCGTCCACGAGCGAGCCGAGCCCGAACCCCATCCCGGCGAGGAAGAGCAGCGGGGAGAGGAAGTCGCTGAAGACGCTGGCCCGCCACGTCGCGCGGTAGGTCGTGAGCCAGTAGGCGGTGACCCGCCACGCCCGGCCCACTCAGTCCACCAGCTGGCGGCCGGTCAGGGCCAGGAAGACGTCCTCCAGGCTCGAGCGGCGCACGAGGGTCGACAGGGGGCGCAGCCCGGTCGCGAGCACGGACGCCGCGGCCGCGTCGCCGTCCGCGGCGTACACGAGGAGGCGGTCCGGGAGCACCTCGACCCGGTCGCCCACCCCGGCGACCTTCCCGGCGCAGGACCCGTGGTCGTCGGTGTCGAAGCGCAGCTCGAGCACCTCGCGGGAGGAGTGCTGCTCGATGAGCGAGCGCGGGGAGCCCTCGGCGACGATCCGGCCGCCGTCCATGACGACGAGGCGGTCGCAGAGCTGCTCGGCCTCGTCCATGTAGTGGGTGGTCAGCACCAGGGTGGTGCCCTCGCGCTTGAGCCGGAACAGCCGGTCCCACAGCACGTGCCGCGCCTGCGGGTCCAGCCCGGTCGTCGGCTCGTCCAGCAGGAGGATCTCCGGGCGGTTGACGAGCGAGCGCGCGATGGTCAGCCGGCGCTTCATGCCGCCCGACAGCGGCTCGACCCGGTCACCGGCGCGCTCGGTGAGCTGGGCGAAGTCGAGCAGCTCGGCCGCCCGCCGCCGCACCTCCTCGCGCGGCAGCCCGAAGTAGCGGCCGTAGACGAGGATGTTCTCCTCGACGGTCAGCTCCTCGTCGAGGGTGTCCTTCTGCGGCACGACGCCCAGGCGGGCCCGGATCGCCGGCCCGTCGGTCACCGGGTCCATGCCGAGGATGCGCAGCGAGCCGCCGCTGGGCGGGGAGACGCACCCGATCATCCGCATCGTCGAGGACTTGCCCGCCCCGTTGGGGCCGAGGAAGCCGAAGGACTCCCCGCGCTGGACGGCGACGTCGATCCCGGCGACGGCCGTGAAGGCCCCGAAGGTCTTCGTCAGCCCGCGGGCCTCGATCAGCACGTCGTCGCGGCCACCGGAGAGCACCGGCGCAGGCTAGCCGCAGGCGGGCTCGTCCTCGACCGCCTCGTCGGCGAGGAGCGCCGCCAGCACGCTGACCGGCACGGCGAAGGACTGCTGGGCCTGCGTGGCCCCGGCGTAGACGACGCCGACCACCTGCCCCTGCGCGTCCAGCACGGCGCTGCCGGAGCTGCCGTGCTCGACCGGGGCGTCGGTGGCCAGCACCGGGGTGTCCATGGTCTCCAGCGGGTCGTCGGTCAGCGCCAGGACGGCCCCGGTGGAGGTGGTCATCGGCCCGCCGGAGGGGAAGCCGATGACGCTCACCGCGTCGCCGACCGCCGGGTCGGCGCCGGCCAGCGGCACGTGGGCGGGCAGCTCCTTGACCGTGCGCACCACGGCGAGGTCGGCGACGCGGCTGATCCCCGCGGTGCGCACGGCGAGCTCCTGGCCGTCGTAGGTGCTGACCTGGATCGTCTCGGCCCCGTCGACGACGTGCTGGTTCGTGATCACGGTGTGCGCGTCGACCGCGAAGCCCGAGCCGGTGGCGATGCCCGAGCCGCACTGGACGTTGCGCACCCGCACCGCCGCGCGCTCGACCGCGGCGAAGCCTGCCAC
>NZ_JBZYWI010000016.1:0-33631 GCF_058932755.1 Quadrisphaera sp. DVD1 | reverse complement strand
GGTGAGCGCGGTGCCGGCGGCCCGGGTGGCGGCGTCCCAGTGCCCGGCGGCCGTCGTCCAGACCCGCTGCTCCACCCGGCCCCGCTGCTCGGCGCGCAGCCGGCGGGTCAGGTCGCCGGTGTCGATGAGCACCGGGCAGGCGGTCTGGCACAGGCCGTCGGCCGCGCAGGTGTCGACGACGTCGTACTGGTGCTCGTCCTCGAGCCGGGCGAGCAGAGCGGCGTCCCCGGCCTCGCGGGCGCGGGCCATCTCGCGGCGCAGGACGATCCGCCGGCGGGGCGTGGTGGTGAGGTCCTTGCTCGGGCAGACCGGTTCGCAGTAGCCGCACTCGACGCAGCGGTCGACCTCGGCCTCGACGGTCGGGGTGGGCTTCAGGTGCTCCAGGTGCGCGGTGGGGCCCTCCTCCAGCAGGACGCCGGGGTTGAGCAGGCCGTGCGGGTCGAGCAGGCGCTTGACGTCCTGCATGACCTCGTACAGCACGTCGCCGTACTGCCGGCGCACGAACGGCGCCATGATCCGGCCGGTGCCGTGCTCGGCCTTCAGCGTGCCGCCCTGGCCGAGGACCAGGTCCACCATGTCGTCGGTGAAGTCCAGGTAGCGCTGCACGCGGCCGGGCGAGCCGAAGTCCTCGGTGAGCATGAAGTGGACGTTGCCGTCCTTGGCGTGGCCGAAGACGACGCTGCCGGCGTAGCCGTGGCGCTCGAACAGCGCGGTGAGCTGCGAGCACGTGGGCAGCAGCGCCTCGACGGGGACCGCGACGTCCTCCAGCAGCGCCGTGGTGCCCGAGGGCCGGGCGCCCGCGACCGCCGCGTACAGGCCCTTGCGGATGTGCCACAGGGCCGCCCGCGCGGCGGCGTCCGTGCTCAGCGCCGCCGGGGCGGCCAGCGGCAGGGCGCCGAAGAGCGCAGGGGTCCGCGCCACGAGGTCGTCGAGCGCCTCGGTCGTGGGCTGCTGGTGCTCCACGAGCAGGGCCGCGTGGTCGTGGACCGCCAGGGCGCGCAGGTCCGCGGTGGCCCTCGCGTCGCGCTGGGCGACCCGCAGGCTCGTCGCGTCCAGCAGCTCGATGGTGGCGAAGCCCGCGTCGACCAGGGCCGGCAGGGAGGCGGTGGCGGCCGCGAGGTCGGGGAGGAGCAGCAGCCCCGTGGCGGCGTGGGGGTGCGCGGGGACGGTGCGGAACGTCGCCTCCGCCACGAAGGCCAGGGTGCCCTCGCTGCCGACGACGAGGTGGGCCAGGACGTCGACCGGGCGGGTGTGGTCGAGGAAGGAGTTGACCCCGTAGCCCATCGTGTTCTTGAGGGCGAACAGCCGCCGGACCGTGGCCACCGAGGCGGGGTCGCCGCGGACCCGATCGCGCAGCCGGCCGAGGCCGGCGTGGACCTCCGGCTCGAGCGCTCGCAGGCGGTCGTCGGCGTCCGGCGCCCCCGTGTCGAGGACCGTGCCGCTGGGCAGGACGAGCACGGCCGACTCCAGCGTGCGGTAGGTGTTGAGCTCGGTGCCGCAGGCCATGCCGCTGGAGTTGTTGGCCACGACGCCGCCGATGGTGCAGGCCGCCTCGCTGGCCGGGTCGGGGCCGAGCTTGCGGCCGTACCGCGCGAGCCGGGTGTTGACGGCGCGCACGGTCGCTCCCGGCTGCACCCGCACGCGGGCGCCGTCGTCGAGCACCTCGACGTCCCGGAGGTGGCGCCGCCCGTCGACGAGCACCCCGTCGCCGGTGGCCTGCCCCGACAGGCTCGTGCCCCCCGACCGGAAGGTCAGGGGCACGCCCTGCGCGGCGCTGGCCCGCAGCAGGGCGGCCACCTGGCCGGCGTCCTGCGGCGCGACCACCGCCCGGGGGACCAGCAGGTAGTGCGAGGCGTCGTGGGCGAAGCCGAGCCGGTCCGAGGCCCGTGCGGCGACCCCGCCCGGGGCCGCCCCCTCCAGCGCCGCGAGGAGCGCGGCGTCGGGGGAGAGCAGGTCGGCGCCGTCCTCAGTGGGACTCACGGCTGACCTCCGAGCCGCTGGAGCCGACGAGGAAGTCGAGGTCGGCTCCGGTGTCGGCCTGCATCACGTGGTCGACGTAGAGCCGCTCCCACCCCCGCCGCGGGGCGGCGAAGGCGGAGGTCGTGGCCTCGGTCGGCGCGCGCCGGGCCAGCTCGTCGTCGGGCACCTCGACGTCGATGCGGCGCGCCTCGACGTCGAGGACGATCCAGTCGCCGGTGCGCACGAGGGCGAGCGGCCCCCCGGCGGCGGCCTCGGGGGTGACGTGCAGGACGACGGTGCCGTAGGCGGTGCCGCTCATCCGCCCGTCGCAGACGCGCACCACGTCGCGCACGCCGGCCTCGAGCAGCTTCTTGGGCAGCGGCATGTTCGACACCTCGGGCATCCCCGGGTAGCCCCGCGGCCCGCACCCGCGCAGCACCATCACCGAGTCGGCGTCGACGTCGAGGTCCGGGTCGTCGACGCGCGCGGCGAAGTCCTCGACGGAGTCGAAGACCACGGCCCGGCCGCGGTGCCTCAGCAGGTGCGGGGAGGCGGCGGCGGGCTTGATCAGCGCCCCTCCGGGAGCGAGGTTGCCGCGCAGCACGGCGATCCCGCCCTCGGCGACCAGCGGCGCCGAGCGGGGGCGGATGACCTCGGCGTCCCACACCGGCGCGTCGTCCAGGTGGTCGGTCAGCGGCCGGCCGGTCACGGTGAGCGCGGTCGGGTCGAGGAGGTCGCGGACCTCGCGCAGCACGGCGAGCAGGCCGCCGGCGCGGTGCAGGTCGTCCATGAGGAAGCGGCCGGCCGGCTGCAGGTCGACGAGCACCGGCACCCGGGAGCCGATCCGGTCGAAGTCGTCGAGCGTCAGGTCGATGCCGAGGCGCCCGGCGATGGCGAGGAGGTGGACGACCGCGTTGGTCGACCCGCCGACGGCGGCCAGCGCCACGATGGCGTTGGTGAAGGAGCCGCGGGTCAGGAGCGTGCTCGGACGCCGGTCGGCGGCCACCAGCTCCACGGCCAGCCGGCCGGTGGCGTGAGCGGCCTCGAGCAGGCGGCTGTCCGGGGCCGGCGTCCCCGCGGTGCCCGGCAGCACCGTGCCGAGGGCCTCGGCGAGCAGGCCCATCGTCGAGGCGGTGCCCATCGTGTTGCAGTGGCCCTTGCTGCGGATGGTCGCCGACTCCGACCGGAGGAAGTCGGCCTGGGACAGCGTGCCGGCCCGCACCTCCTCGCTCAGGCGCCACACGTCGGTGCCGCAGCCCAGCGGCACGCCCCGGAAGGTGCCCGTGAGCATCGGGCCGCCGGGGACCACGACGGCCGGCAGGTCGACCGAGGACGCGGCCATGAGCAGCGAGGGGATCGTCTTGTCGCACCCGCCCAGCAGCACCACGCCGTCGATCGGGTTGGCCCGGAGCATCTCCTCGGTGGCCATCGCGGCCATGTTGCGCCAGAGCATGGCCGTCGGGCGCACCTGCGTCTCGCCCAGGGACACCACCGGCAGCTCCAGCGGGATGCCGCCGGCCTCGTAGACGCCGTTCCTCACCGAGGCGGCGACCTCGGTGAGGTGGGCGTTGCACGGGGTCAGGTCCGAGGCGGTGTTCGCGATGGCGATCTGCGGGCGCCCCTCGAAGGCCGACCCGGGCACCCCGCGGCGCATCCACGCCCGGTGGATGTAGGCGTTGCGGTCCTCACCGGCGTACCACTGGGCGCTGCGCAGCTCCACGAGCAGCACCCTTCCAGGCGCCGGCGCAGTGGTCTACGTTCGCGGTCCCGCCTCGATCCCGCGGCCCGCGCGCCGCCGACCCCTGGAGCCGCACCGTGCACCTCATGCGCATCGGCGCGCCGGGCGCCGAGAGGCCCGTCGCCCGCGTCGACGACGAGACCTGCGTCGACCTCTCCGACGTGGTCCACGACTTCGACGAGGCGTTCTTCGGCGGGGGCGGCGTCGAGCGCATCCGCCCGGTCGTCGCCGAGCGCGCCGCCGCGGGGCGGGTCTCGCGCTGGGCGGGCGAGCGGGTCGGCGCCCCGATCGCGCGCCCGCACCAGATCCTCTGCATCGGCCTGAACTACCGCGACCACGCCGCGGAGACGGGGCAGGCGGTGCCCGAGGAGCCGATCCTCTTCACCAAGTCGCCCAACACCCTGGTCGGCCCCCACGACGACGTGCGCGTCCCGCGCGGGTCGACCGAGCTCGACTGGGAGGTCGAGCTGGGCCTCGTCATCGGCAGGCGCACCAGCTACCTGGACTCGGTCGAGGACGCCCGGGAGGCCATCGCCGGCTTCCTCGTCGTCAACGACGTCAGCGAGCGCTCCTTCCAGATGGAGCGCGGCGGCCAGTGGACCAAGGGCAAGTCGGCCGAGACGTTCAACCCCGCCGGCCCCTGGCTGGTCACGCCAGACGAGGTCGAGGACGTGCTGGCGCTCGACCTGTGGCTGGACGTCAACGGCGTGCGCCGCCAGACCGGCAGCACCGCGACGATGATCTTCGACCCGTACGTGGTCGTCCACCACCTGAGCCAGTTCATGGTCCTCGAGCCCGGGGACCTCATCAACACGGGCACCCCGCCCGGGGTGGGCATGGGCATGACGCCTCCGGTCTGGCTGCGGCCCGGCGACGTGGTCGAGCTCGGCATCGAGGGCCTCGGCAGCCAGCGGCAGCAGGTCGTGGCCCCGCGGTGAGCACCGCCACCATGCGGGCGTTCGTGCTCACCGGGCCGGGGGAGTGCTCGGTCCAGGACGTGCCCGCGCCCGTGGCGGCCCCCGGGGAGGCCGTCGTCGACGTCGAGCGCGTCGGGGTGTGCGGCACCGACGTCGAGCTCTTCACCGGGGAGATGGCCTACCTGCACCAGGGGCACTCCGCCTACCCGATGCGGATCGGCCACGAGTGGGCCGGCACGGTCTCGGCGGTCGGCCGCGGCGTCGACCCCGCGTGGGTCGGCCGGCGCGTCATGGGGGACACGATGCTCGGCGACGGGGTCTGCCGCCGCTGCCGGCGGGGGAACCAGCACGTCTGCGAGCAGCGGCAGGAGCTCGGGGTCCGCGGCGACCGCCCGGGGGCCCTGGCCGAGCAGGTGGCGGTCCCGGCCACCTCCCTGCACGCGCTCCCGCCCTCCGTCGACGCCGCTCTCGGCGCGCTCGTCGAGCCCGGCGGCAACTCGCTGCGCGCGGTGCGGGCGGCGGACCTGCGGCCCGACGACCGCGTGCTGGTGCTCGGTCCGGGCAGCATCGGGCTGCTCGCCGCGATGTTCGCCGCGGCGTCCGGCGCCGAGGTGCACCTCATGGGGCCCGACGAGGGGTCGCTCGCGCTGCCCCGCAGCCTCGGCTTCGAGCACGTGTGGCCGGAGGACCGGCTCCCGGACCTGCCCTTCGACGCCGTGGTCGACGCCTCGAACGCCGCCCACCTGCCCGCTCGCGCGCTGGAGCTCGTCGAGCCGGCGGGGCGCGTGGTCTACATCGGCCTGGCGGGCAGGCCCAGCCTCGTCGACACCCGTGAGCTCGCGCTCAAGGACGTCACGGCGGTCGGCGTCCTGTCGGCCTCCCCGGCCCTCGACGCGACGATCGAGGCCTACGCCAGCGGTGCCGTGGACCCGCGGCCGCTCGTCGCGGCCACCGTCGGCCTCGACGAGGTCGGCGCCGTCCTCGCCGGGGAGCGCCCGCGCGGCGCCGGTCCCGGGCCCAAGATCCACGTCGACCCGCGGACCTGAGCAGAGGGGCGCCACCATGACCGACTTCGAGGGGCTCGTCGCCGTCGTCACCGGTGGCGCCAGCGGGATCGGGGCGGCCACCGCGCGCCTGCTCCGGGCGCGCGGCGCCCGGGTCGCCGTCCTCGACCGCGACCCCTCCGGGGCGCCCGAGGGGACGCTGGCGGTGGCGTGCGACGTCACCGACGCGGCCGGCGTCGACGCGGCCGTGGCAGCGGTGGTCGACGGGCTCGGCGGCCTCGACGTGCTCGTCAACAACGCCGGCATCGGCGCGGTCGGCGACGTCGGGCAGAACGAGGACGCCGAGTGGGCGCGCGTGCTCGACGTCAACGTCACCGGCACCGCCCGGGTCAGCCGGGCGGCGCTGCCCCACCTGCGCCGCTCGCAGCACGCCGCCGTGGTGAACACCTGCTCGGCCGTGGCGTTCGTCGGCGTGCGCCAGCGGGCCCTGTACAGCGCCAGCAAGGGCGCGGTGCTGGCGCTCACCCTGGCCATGGCGGCCGACCACGCGGCCGAGGGGATCAGGGTCAACGCCGTGGCGCCCGGCACCACCGACACCCCCTGGGTCGCCCGGCTGCTCGGCGCCGCGGAGGACCCCGAGGCCGCGGCCGAGGCGCTGAGGAAGCGCCAGCCGCTGGGTCGCCTGGTCTCCGCGGACGAGGTCGCCTCGGCCATCGCGACCCTCGCCTCGCCGGCGGCCGCCTCCACCACCGGCACCGTGCTGAGGGTCGACGGGGGGATGACCTCCCTGCGGCTCTGAGCGCGCTCGCAGCGACCGGCCACCAGCTTCGCGGTGTCCCACTCCGCGGGCGGGTCCTTCGGCGGGGGGCTCGCGTCGCCCTCCACCGGCGCTGCCGCGGCCCGGCGCAGGGGCCAGATCAGGACCAGCACTCGCCGTCACCCCTGTCGGCCGGTGCGGTGGGCCGCGGGTCGGCGCGGTGCCTCGACGGTGAGGGACCGGCGCTCGCCGTGACCCGCGGTCCCGCCACTGGAAGCCACGCCAGGCTGGCACCGGGGGGTGCCCGGGTCAACGGCCAGCGGCGCGGCGGCCACGACACGGCCCGCCGGGCGCCGAGGGCGTCGGGGGAGGGGGAGCCGCCGTCCTCGAGGACGGTGCAGGGAGCGGGTGACGAGAATCGAACTCGCGTAGCCAGTTTGGAAGACTGGGGCTCTACCATTGAGCTACACCCGCATCGGGGCCCTGCGGCCCCGCGGGGCTCACGGTACCAAGGGCCGCAGGGCGCGCTGAGCGACTAGCCTCCGACGGGGCCGCAGCACGACCAGCGGCCCGCGGGGTGTGGCGCAGCTTGGTAGCGCGTCCGCTTTGGGAGCGGAAGGCCCCCGGTTCGAATCCGGGTACCCCGACAGCACGGAACCGCTGTGCGCCCGCCCGCCGGGCGGTGCGCCCCGGCGTGGCGCCCTGGCGCGCCGTCCACCGGACGGCCCCGCGCAGCGGCGGCGATAGCATCGACCGCAGGAACGGCGCCCCGTCGCGCCGCGTGCCGCGCGTGAGCGAGGCGCCCTGCCCCGCCCCGACCCGAGACCCACCTGGAGAACCCTGCTGTGAAGAGCGACGTCGAGACCCTCAACCCGACGCGGGTGAAGCTCACCGTGCAGGTGCCCTTCGCCGAGCTGAAGCCGAGCCTGGACGCCGCCTACCGCACCATCGGCGGGCAGGTGCAGGTGCCGGGCTTCCGCAAGGGCAAGGTGCCGCCGCGCGTCATCGACCAGCGCTTCGGGCGCGGCATGGTGCTGCAGGAGGCGATCAACGAGGCCCTGCCGGGCTTCTACCAGCAGGCCGTCCAGGAGACCTCGCTGCGCCCGGTGGGCCAGCCGCAGGTCGACGTCACCGACGTCCCCGACGAGGGCCCCGAGGGCGGTGAGCTCGTCTTCACCGCCGAGGTCGACGTCCGCCCGGAGATCGAGCTGCCGGACTTCTCGGCCATCTCCATCGAGGTGGACGACGCCGTGGTGTCCGACGCCGACGTCGACGCCGAGCTCGAGCAGCTGCGCGTGCGCTTCGGCACCCTGGTCGGCGTCGAGCGCGCCGTGACCACCGGCGACTTCGTCTCCCTCGACCTCCGCGCCGCGATCGGCGACGAGGAGATCGACACCGCCACCGGCGTCTCCTACGAGGTCGGCCTCGGCACCATGCTCCCGGGCCTGGACGAGGCGCTCGAGGGCGCGACCGCCGGCGAGACCCGCACGTTCACCGCGCCGCTGGCCGGCGGCGACCACGCCGGCGAGGACGCCGAGGTCACCGTGACCGTGCAGTCGGTCAAGGTCCGCGAGCTGCCCGAGGCCGACGACGAGTTCGCCCAGCTGGCCAGCGAGTTCGACACCCTCGACGAGCTCAAGGCCGACCTGCGCGAGAAGGCCGCCGGGAACAAGGAGTTCGAGCAGGGCGTGCAGGCGCGCGACAAGCTCCTCGAGGTGCTGCTCGAGACCGTCGAGGTCCCGGTGCCCGAGGGCGTCGTGGCCGAGGAGGTCCACCGCCACCTGGAGAACGAGTCCCGGCTGGAGGACGACACCCACCGCGCCGAGGTCGACGAGGAGACCCGCAAGGCGCTGCGCACGCAGTTCCTGCTCGACGCCGTGGCCGAGGCCGAGCAGGTCACCGTCGCCCAGCCCGAGCTGATCGAGTACATCGTCGCCCAGGCCCCCCGCTACGGCATGGACCCGCAGGCCTTCGCCCAGGCGATGGACCAGGCCGGCCAGGTGCCGGCCCTGGTCGCCGAGGTCGCGCGCCGCAAGGCCCTCGCCGCGGTGCTCGAGAAGGTCACCGTGACCGACGCCTCGGGCAACGTCGTCGACCTCGGTGAGGTCGAGGAGGACGCCGTCGTCGACGCCGCCGAGGCCGCGGAGGCCGACGCCGCCGCGGAGGTCCCCTCGGACGCCGTGCCGGCGGACGCCGCTGCCGCCGAGGACGCGGTGGCCGAGGTCGTGGCCGACGCCCCCGTCGAGGAGGCCGCGCCCGAGGTCGCGACGGCGCCGAAGACCACCCGCGCCCGCAAGCCGAAGGCCGCCGCGGCGGACGACGCCGACGCCGCTCCGGCCGACGGCGAGGAGGCTCCGGCCAAGCCGAAGACCACCCGCGCCCGCAAGCCCAAGGCCGCCGCCGCTGACGAGGCTCCCGCCGAGGCCCCCACCGAGGCCTGAGCCGTCCGCTGACGGCGCGGGCGAGAGCCTGCGCCGTCAGCGAACAGCGGTCGCGCCCGGGATGGTCGGCCCCCTCCCCGACGCTAGGGTCGGTGAGGCCGGCGTCCCACCGAGGACTCCGGCGCAGGAAGGCCGGAGCACCGGCCCGGATGGATGGAGCAACGACCGTGAGCGATCACCGGCCGGACGCCAGCGCCCCCGCGGCGCGCACGGGCAGCGGGTCCCCGATGGGGCTCGACGAGCACATCTACCAGCGCCTCCTGCGGGAGCGCATCATCTGGCTGGGCTCGGAGGTCCGCGACGAGAACGCCAACGCCATCTGCGCGCAGATGATGCTGCTGGCCGCGGAGGACCCCGAGAAGGACATCTGGCTCTACATCAACTCGCCCGGCGGCTCCGTGACCGCGGGCATGGCGATCTACGACACGATGCAGTACGTGCAGCCGGACGTCGCCACCGTCGGCATGGGCCTCGCGGCCTCGATGGGCCAGTTCCTCCTGGCCTCGGGCGCGAAGGGCAAGCGCTACGCCACCCCGCACGCGCGGATCATGATGCATCAGCCCTCCGGCGGCATCGGCGGCACGGCCAGCGACATCGCGATCCAGGCCGAGCTCATCCTCAGCATGAAGCGCACGCTGACCCAGCTGACGGCTGAGCAGACCGGCCAGACGGTCGAGCAGATCAACAAGGACAACGACCGCGACCGCTGGTTCACCGCGGCCGAGGCCCTGGAGTACGGCTTCATCGACCACGTGGTCACCAGCGCCCGGGACGTCGCCGACGGCGGCGGCACCGACGTCGCCTGACCGGTCGCCCACCACTTCACGAGGAGACCTCATGAGCGACCTGATCCGCCCGGTCGGTGCGACCGTGGCCACGCCGTCCAGCCGCTACATCCTCCCGCAGTTCGAGGAGCGCACCCCCTACGGGTTCAAGCGGCAGGACCCCTACACGCGCCTGTTCGAGGACCGCGTCATCTTCCTGGGCGTCCAGGTCGACGACGCCTCGGCGGACGACGTCATGGCCCAGCTGCTCGTGCTCGAGGCCCAGGACCCCGACCGCGACATCACGCTGTACATCAACTCGCCCGGCGGCTCCATCACGGCGCTGACGGCGATCTACGACACCATGCAGTACATCCGCCCCGACATCATGACCGTCTGCCTCGGGCAGGCGGCGTCGGCGGCGGCGGTGCTGCTGGCCGCGGGGGCACCGGGCAAGCGCCTGGCGCTGCCCAACGCCCGCGTGCTCATCCACCAGCCGGCCGCCTCGGGCGACTTCGGCCAGGCCTCGGACATCGAGATCCAGGCCGCCGAGGTGCTGCGGATGCGCTCCTGGCTGGAGTCGACGCTGGCGCACCACACCGGTCGCACCGAGGAGCAGGTCCGCCTCGACATCGAGCGCGACAAGATCCTCACCGCCGCCCAGGCCAAGGACTACGGCCTGGTCGACCAGGTGCTCGAGAGCCGCAAGGCCAGCGCGCTGACCGCGAGCTGACACCGCTCGACGGAGAGGAGGCGGGAAAGATCCCGCCTCCTCTCCGGACCCGCTGACAGTTCCCTGTCAGTGGTGTTCCATGGGGACCAGGTGCCGCGCCGGCGGGACCGACGAGGAAGGACTGCTCGCGTGGCACGCATCGGGGACGGCGCGGACCTGCTCAAGTGCTCCTTCTGCGGGAAGAGCCAGAAGCAGGTGAAGAAGCTCATCGCCGGCCCAGGCGTGTACATCTGCGACGAGTGCATCGACCTGTGCAACGAGATCATCGAGGAGGAGCTGGCCGAGGCCAGCGAGCTGGGCCTGGTGGAGCTGCCCAAGCCCCGCGAGATCTTCGAGTTCCTCGAGACGTACATCGTCGGCCAGGAGGCGGCCAAGCGGGCGCTGTCGGTCGCGGTCTACAACCACTACAAGCGGATCCAGGCCTCCGACCCGGCGAAGAAGGTCGAAGACCCGATCGACATCGCCAAGTCGAACATCCTGCTCATCGGCCCGACCGGCTGCGGCAAGACCTACCTCGCGCAGACCCTGGCCAAGATGCTCAACGTCCCGTTCGCCATCGCCGACGCGACGGCGCTGACCGAGGCCGGCTACGTCGGCGAGGACGTCGAGAACATCCTCCTCAAGCTCATCCAGGCCGCTGACTACGACGTCAAGAAGGCCGAGACGGGCATCATCTACATCGACGAGGTCGACAAGATCGCCCGCAAGTCCGAGAACCCCTCGATCACGCGGGACGTCTCGGGCGAGGGCGTGCAGCAGGCGCTGCTGAAGATCCTCGAGGGCACGACCGCGAGCGTGCCGCCGCAGGGCGGGCGCAAGCACCCCCACCAGGAGTTCATCCAGATCGACACGACGAACGTGCTGTTCATCGTGGGCGGGGCCTTCGCCGGGCTCGACGAGATGATCTCCGGCCGCATGGGCAAGAAGGGCATCGGCTTCGGGGCGGCGCTCAACAGCCGCTCGGACCTGCCCGACATGTTCGGCAAGGTCATGCCCGAGGACCTGCTGAAGTTCGGGCTCATCCCCGAGTTCATCGGCCGCCTCCCGGTCATCACCACGGTCGAGAACCTCGACGCCGAGGCCCTGGTGCGGATCCTCACCGAGCCGCGCAACGCCCTGGCCAAGCAGTACCAGCGGATGTTCGAGATCGACGGCGTCGAGCTCGAGTTCTCCGACGACGCCCTCCAGGCGATCGCCGAGCAGGCCATCCTGCGGGGCACCGGCGCCCGCGGCCTGCGCGCGATCATGGAGGAGGTGCTCGGGCCGGTGATGTTCGACCTCCCCAGCCGGGACGACGTCGCCCGCGTGGTCGTCTCCCGCGACGTGGTGCTCAAGAACGTCAACCCGACGCTGGTGCCCAAGGACAAGGCCGAGACCACGCGCGCCAAGCGCGAGCGCCGCGACAAGTCCGCCTGACCCGCTCCGCAGACGTCCCCGCTCGCCCCCGGCGACCGGGGACGTCCTGCTGTCCGGATCGGGCCGGATCACGAGGCTGAGCGTCCCCGGTCGAAGACCGCGCCTTCCCGCCCACAGCCCTCTTCGGCGTCGCGCCGTCCACAGCCGCCGCCTCAGGAGCTGACGCACGGCGCCGTCGCGGCGAGCGTCAGCACGTGCGATCGCGCGCGGCCGAGGAGCTCAGGCGTCGCGGCGGCGTGGCTGACCGCTCCGAGCTGACGGCGGCGACGAGCGCGCAGGCCGTGGACTGGGCGGCGCGCAGCGGCCGGCTCGAACGGGTGCTGCCGCGCACCTACGTCGACCCCGCTGCTGCGGACGCGTGGCTGGTCCGCTGCTGCGCCGCCACCACCTACGCCGGTCCCGACGCCGTGGTGAGCCACCTCAGCGCGCTGCGCCTGTGGGACCTGCCAGCGCCGGAGCGGCAGGTCGTGGACGTCACCGTCGGCCACGCCCGCCGGCCGCGGACGGCGGGCGGCACGGCCGTCGCGGTGCAGGTGCACCGCACCCGCCACCCGGGAGCCGCTCGGGTGCGGTCCGGGGTGCCCGTGGTCACCCTCGAGCGGGCGGTCGTGGAGGCGTGGCCGCTGCTGCGCCACGACGCCCAGAGGGCGCCGGCGGTCGTGGCGGTGCGCCGACGGCTCACGACCCCCGCTCGGCTGAGGGGTGAGCTGGCTGCCCACCCACGGCTGGCCGGACGCCGGGAGCTGACCGCCCTGCTGTCGCTGCTGGAGCTCGGGTGCCACAGCGAGCTGGAGCTGTGGGGCCACCAGGAGGTGTTCACGGGGCCGCGGTTCGCTGCCTGGGAGCGCCAGGTGCCGCTGAGGACGGCCCGCGGGAGCGTGCACCTCGACCTGTTCGACCGTTCCGCGCAGCTGGCCGTCGAGCTGGACGGCCGGGCCTACCACGACAGCCCGCGCGACCGGGAGCGCGACCTGGCTCGCGATGCGCTGGTGGCCGAGGCCGGGATCCTCACCGTCCGGTTCCCGCACCGCCGCCTCGTGCAGGACCCAGCGGGCTGCCGCGAGCAGGCGTGGCGCGTGCGCGAGGTGCGCCGTCTGCAGCTCAGCCCGCGAGCGACCGGGGACGCGGAGCAGCGCTGATCGGGCTCGATCGCACTGCTGCGCGTCCCCGGTCGGGAGCGCCGCGGGGGCGCCGCGAGGGTCAGGCGGGAGCGGGCGCCAGGGTGACGTCGCGGACGGCGATCTCCTCGCCGGAACCCTCGGTCAGCTGGAGGTCCTCGATGTGGCCCGCGGCGCGCAGGTCGCCGGCGGCGGCCTCCAGGTGGGCGACGACCGCGGGGGGCGCGCTGATCACCAGGCGCTCGACCGGCGTCCGCATGGAGACCTTGGCCTCCGACTTGGCCTTGCGCACTCCGGCCAGCGCCTCGGCGACCGAGGCCACTTCCACCGGCTGCGTGCCGGCGGCGGCCGCCCGCAGGGGCTCGGCGCTCGGCCACGCGCTGCGGTGCACCGACCCGGAGCGCCACCACGACCAGACCTCCTCCGTCGCGAAGGGCAGGAAGGGGGCCAGCAGGCGCAGCTGGACGTCGAGCGCCAGGGCCAGGGCGGCCTGCGCGGAGGCTGCCCCCGCCTCGCCCAGCCCGCCGTAGGCGCGGTCCTTGACGAGCTCGACGTAGTCGTCGCAGAAGGTCCAGAAGAACCGCTCGGCGGCTTCCAGGGCGCGCGTGTAGTCGTAGGACTCGAAGGCCGCGGTGGCCTCCTCCACCGTCGCGGCCAGCGCGGCGAGCATGCTCCGGTCGAGGGCCACCGCGACGGCCTCGGGGCCGGGCACGTCCTCGGCCGAGGCGCCCTGGGGGAGCGTGCCGAGCACGAACTTGCTGGCGTTCAGCACCTTGATCGCCAGGCGCCGGCCGACCTTCATCTGCGCCTCGTCGAAGGGCGTGTCCGTGCCCGGGCGGGCCGACGCCGCGCGCCAGCGGACGGCGTCCGCCCCGTACTTCTCGAGGATGTCGGTGGGGACGACGACGTTGCCCTTGGACTTCGACATCTTCTTGCGGTCCGGGTCCACGACGAAGCCGGAGATCGTCGCGGTCCGCCACGGCAGCGTCCCGTGCTCGAGGTGGCTGCGCACGACCGTGGAGAACAGCCAGGTGCGGATGATGTCGTGGGCCTGCGGGCGCACGTCCATCGGGAAGGTGCGCGCGAACAGGTCGGGGTCGCGCTCCCAGCCGGTGACGATCTGCGGGGTCAGGGAGGACGTCGCCCAGGTGTCCATGACGTCGGGGTCGCCGGTGAAGCCGCCCGGGACGCCGCGCTGCGACTCGTCGTAGCCGGGCGCGGGCTCCGACGACGGGTCGACCGGCAGCGACGCCTCGTCGGCGACGATCGCGGCGTCGTAGCGGGGCGCGCCGTCGGCGTCGAGGGGGTACCAGACCGGGAACGGCACGCCGAAGAAGCGCTGCCGGCTGACCAGCCAGTCGCCGTTGAGGCCCTCGACCCAGTCCGCGTAGCGGTGGCTCATGTACTCGGGCACGAAGCGCAGCTCACGGCCGCGGGCGAGCAGCTCCTCGCGGACGCCGGCGTCACGGCCGCCGTTGCGCAGGTACCACTGGCGGCTGGCGACGATCTCGAGCGGCTTGTCGCCCTTCTCGTAGAAGTTCGCCTTGCGGGTCGTCGGCGTCGGGTCGCCGAGCAGCGCCCCGGCCTCGCGCAGCGCGACGACGACCCGCTCGCGGGCGGTGTGGGTCGTCGTCCCGGCCAGCTGCTCGGCGTACAGGGCCTCGCCCGAGCCGCCCTCCAGCCAGGCGGGGACGTCGCGGGACAGGCGCCCGTCGCGCCCGACGACCGAGCGGGTCGGCAGGTCGAGCTCGCGCCACCAGGTGACGTCGGTGAGGTCGCCGAAGGTGCAGCACATGGCGATGCCTGCGCCCTTGTCCGGCTCGGCCAGGGGGTGCGCGAGCACCGGCACCTCGACGCCGAACAGCGGCGAGGTGACCGTCGTGCCGAACAGCGCCTGGTAGCGCTCGTCGTCGGGGTGGGCGACGAGCGCCACGACGGAGGGCAGGAGCTCGGGGCGGGTGGTCTCGATGACGACGGGGTCGCCGCCACCGCGGGCGAACGCGACCCGGTGGTAGTGCCCGGGGTAGTCGCGCGCCTCGAGCTCGGCCTGGGCGACGGCGGTCTGGAAGGTGACGTCCCACAAGCCCGGCGCCTCGGCCTGGTAGGCCTCGCCGCGGGCGAGGTTGCGCAGGAACGCGCGCTGGGCCACGGCGCGGGCGTCGGCGCCGATGGTCGTGTACATGTGCGACCAGTCCACGCTCAGCCCGACGCTGCGCCACAGCGCCTCGAAGACCTTCTCGTCCTCGCCCGTGAGCTGCTCGCAGAGCCGGATGAACGTGGGCCGGCTGACCGCCACCTGCCGCTTGGGGTCCGGCTTCTCCGGCGGCGTGTAGTCGTCACCCTCGTAGGGCAGCGACGGGTCGCAGCGGACGCCGAAGTAGTTCTGCACCCGGCGCTCGGTGGGCAGCCCGTTGTCGTCCCAGCCCATCGGGTAGAAGACCTCGCGCCCGCGCATCCGCTGGAACCGCGCGACGACGTCGGTGTGGGTGTAGCTGAAGACGTGCCCGACGTGCAGCGAGCCGGAGACCGTCGGCGGCGGGGTGTCGATGGAGAACACCTGCTCGCGGGTCGCGGTGCGGTCGAAGGCGTAGGTGCCCTGCTCGCTCCACGCGGCGTCCCACTTCGCCTCCAGCCCGTCGAGGCTGGGGCGGTCGGGCACGCGGGCGCCGGCGCTCGGCGCGGCGGAGGCGGGGTGATCAGCGGACATGGCGCCATCTTCCCAGACTGCCGCCGCGCTCACGGCAGCGTCGCGGTGACCCTCCCGGTGACCAGGTCCTTCGCGTAGAGGTCGCGGACGCCGTTGCCGTCCTCGGGCAGCAGGGCCTGCGCGGTGGCGACCAGGACGGCGTCCGCGGTGAGCACCACGAGCGGGCCGTACTCCGCCGGGGTCGTCGCCCCCGGCGCCCCGGGCGTCACCGATCCCGCGGCGTCGGAGGTGACGAGCACCAGGGCGCCGGTCTGGAGGTCGCGCCGGTAGTGGTCGGTGCGGCCGTTGGTGTCCTGCGGCAGCGCTGCGGCGGCGGTGGAGAAGAAGGCGTAGCGACCCGTGCGGTCCAGCGCCAGCTGGTGCTCCCACGCGTCGCTCTGGCCCGACCCCAGCGCCACGACCGTGCCGGTGTCCGCGTCGACGCGGTGGGCGAGGGGGGCGCTCCCCAGCGCCCCGGGCGTCGTCGTGGTGATCCGGGCGGCCGTGCCGAAGACGGCGTAGCGACCGTCGTCGCTGATCGCCACGTCCCCGGCGTCGCGCGAGACGGCGACCTCCACCGCTGCGCCGGCCGCTGTGCGCCCGACCGAGAGCACGCGCACCTCCCCGGTGAGGAGGTCCTTGCGCAGCAGCGCCAGCGGGCCCGTGGAGGTGCGTGCGGGGAAGAGGGCGTAGCGGCCGTCGGGGGTCACGGCGAGGGCGGGCCCCTGCACGGTGCGGCCCAGGTCCGCGCCCGAGGCGGTCGCCGAGACCCGCACCACGGCCCCGGTGTCGAGGTCCTTGCTGAACAGGTCCGCGGCGCCGTTGCGGTCGGCGGCCACGAGGTCGGCGCGCTCGGAGTAGAACAGCACGCGGCGGCCGTCGGCGGTGATCGCGACGCTCCGTTCGGCGCACCGCCGGTCGGCCGTGGTGGGATGCCGGGATGGACGACGCGGTGGACGGAACGGCGGGCAGCGCCCTGCGGGCAGTGGTCACGGGCGCGAGCTCGGGCATCGGGGCGGCGACGGTGCGGCGCCTGCGCGCCGACGGCTGGTCGGTGCTCGCCGTGGCGCGCCGCGGCGAGCGCCTGGAGGCGCTCGCCGCCGAGACCGGCTGCGAGGTCTGCGTCGCCGACGTGACGCAGCCGGACGACGTCGCGCGCGTGGCCGCCGCAGCGGGGGAGTGCCACGCGCTCGTCAACAACGCCGGCGGCGCGGTGGGAGCGGACCGGGTCGAGGACGGCGACGCGGCCGACTGGCAGGCGATGTTCGACGTCAACGTCCTCGCCACGCTGCGGGTCACGCAGGCGCTGCTGCCGGCGCTGCGGGCCAGCGGCCGCGGCGACGTCCTCGTGATGAGCTCGACCGCGGCGCGCACGCCGTACGAGGGCGGCGGCGGCTACGTGGCCGCCAAGCACGCCGAGTCCGTGATCGCCCAGACGCTGCGCCTGGAGCTCGTCGGACAGCCGGTGCGGGTGATCGAGATCGCCCCCGGGATGGTCGCCACCGAGGAGTTCTCCCTCAAGCGCATGCGCGGCGACAAGGAGAAGGCGGACGCCGTCTACGCCGGGGTGCGCGAGCCGCTGACCGCCGACGACATCGCCGACTGCGTCGCCTGGACGCTCTCGCGCCCGCACCACGTCAACATCGACCTGCTCGTGGTGCGCCCGCGCGCGCAGGCGGCCCAGCACCGGGTGGCCCGCGAGCCCCAGGAGGGGTGAGGGGGCGAGCCGCCGGTCAGAGGAGGAAGCGGAACGCCGGGTCGTCGGGCCGCACGCGCTCGACGGCCAGGCCCGAGCCGGCCAGGCGCTCCAGCAGCCCGGGCAGGTCGGCGGCCGACCCCAGCTCGATCCCGACCAGGGCCGGGCCGGTCTCGCGGGTGGAGCGCTTGACGTACTCGAACAGCGCGATGTCGTCGTCGGGGCCGAGCACCTCGTCGAGGAACCGGCGCAGGGCCCCGGGCTCCTGGGGGAACTCGACGAGGAAGTAGTGCTTGAGCCCCTCGTGCACGAGGGAGCGCTCGAGGATCTCGGCGTACCGGCTCACGTCGTTGTTGCCGCCGGAGAGCACGCAGACCACGGTCGAGCCGGGCTCGGGGCGGACGCCGTCGCCCAGCGCGGCGCTCGCGAGGCCGCCCGCGGGCTCGGCGATGACGCCGTCGGTCTGGTAGAGCGCGAGCAGCTCGGTGCACAGGCGCCCCTCGTCGACGCTGGTGACCTGCGCGCCGCAGGCCGCGACCAGCGCGGTGGTCAGGACGCCGGAGGTCCGCACCGCGGCGCCGTCGACGAAGGAGTCCAGGTGCTCCAGCGGCACCGGGCGCCCGGCGGCCAGGGCGGCGGCCATCGACGCCGCCCCGCGCGGCTCCACCCCGACGAGGCGCCAGCCCGGGCGCCGCTCGCGGGCCCAGGCGGCCGTGCCGGCGAGCAGCCCGCCGCCCCCGACCGGGGCCACGAGCAGGTCGAGCGAGCGGCCCAGGGCCTCGACCTGCGCGGCCACCTCGAGGGCGACGGTGCCCTGCCCGGCGATGGTCCGGGCGTCGTCGAAGGCCGGCACGAGCACCGCGCCGGTCGCCGCCGCCTCGGCCAGGGCCGCGGCCGCCGCGTCGTCGTAGCTGTCGCCGGTGACGACGAGCTCGAGGGCGGAGCCGCCCAGCGCGGTCATCCGGTCGCGCTTCTGCCGCGGCGTCGTGCGCGGCACGAAGATCCGGCCCCGGACGCCGAGCAGGTGGCACGCGAAGGCGACGCCCTGGCCGTGGTTCCCGGCGCTCGCGCACACCACGCCCAGCGCCCGCTCGCGGGCGTCGAGCTGGGCGATGACGTTGTACGCCCCGCGCAGCTTGTACGAGCGCACCGGCTGGAGGTCCTCGCGCTTGAGGTAGACCTCCGCGCCGGTGCGCTCCGACAGGCGGGCGTTGCGCTGCAGCGGCGTGCGCGCGGCGACGCCGTCGAGCCGCACGGCCGCGCGCTCGACGTCGGCGGCGGTGACCGGGGCCGGTGCTGTGCTGCTCACGCCGCGCGACGCTACCGGCCCCGGTCGGCTCCGGGACGCTGCCCGTGGCTCAGGCCGAGCGCGCCGGCGCACACCGCTCAGCGCTCGGGGGCGCCGGCCTCCGGCTCCGCGCCGCCCTGCTCGGCGTCCTGCCCGTCGCGCGCGTCGGCCAGGTCCGGCAGCCAGCGCGCGGCCGGCGCCGGGACGAGCTCGTGCTCGTCGGTGCGCGCGCGCCGGGGGGCGCCGCCCAGCTGGGGCAGCTCGCCGAGCTTGTCGACCTCGGCGGTCAGCGCGTCGAGCACCGAGCGCAGCTGCACCTGCGCCACGCGGGCGTAGGTGCGCACGTACTCCACCTCGGGCACCGGCCGGACGTACCCGGTGGCGGCGCCGGCGTCGGCCTCGGGCACCTCGCGGGCGGTCTCGGCGGCCGCCTCCTGGGCCCGGTGCAGCACGTCGCGGTACTGCTCGCGGGCCGTCATCACGAGGTCGCGGGCGTACTGCTCGGCCTCGGCGACGGCGTCGTCGGCCGCCTGCTGGGCGCGGCTGAGCAGCTCCACCGCCCGCACGCTGATCTCCTGCCGGATCTGCTCGTCGTCCGGCTCGCGCTCGGAGCGCAGGCGGGCGACCTCCTCGCGCAGCTCGGCGACCTCGGTGCGCAGGCGTCCGCGCTCGGACGAGGCGGCCTCGACCTCCATGGCGAGGCGGTCGAGGTAGGCGCGCACCTCCCGCTCGTCGAGGCCGTGGCGCGAGCGGGCGAAGACGGCCGTGCGGATCGCGTGCGCGGACGCGACCTGGGGCGCGGTGGCCGTCGACGGGTCGGTGGACAGGTCGGTCACGGTGCGTCTCCTGCTTCCCGGGGCTCGTCCGCGGTGGGGCCGGACAGGACGGTGGTGAACTGCTCGTAGCGGACGTGGTCGGGGTGCGCCCCGAGCGTGGTGAGCGCCTCGACGGTGGACGCGACCATGGGCTCGGTGCCGCAGACCATCGTGGTGCGTCCCTGCCAGAGCAGGCTGCGCGCGGCGACGGTGCCCACCAGTCCCTGCGTGCCCGGGTAGGAGGGGTCGTCGGAGACGACCTCGGTGTAGTCGAACCAGGCCTCCTCCGCGGCGAGGCGGCGGAAGAGGTCGCCCTCGTAGAGGTTCCACGGCATCCGGGCGCCGTGGAAGAGGTGGACGCGCGGCCCGTCGCCGCTGGTGCGGCGCTCGGCGGCGAGCTGCTCCACGACGGCGCGCATCGGCGCCAGGCCCGTGCCGCCGGCGACGAGCAGCAGGTCGGGGCGCTCGCGCTCGGGCAGGACCAGCTGGTCGCCGATGGCGGCGCCGAGCCGCACCACGTCCCCGGTGCGCAGGGTGCGCACGATGCTCGTGCTCACCTGCCCGCCCGCCACGAGCTGCACGTGCAGCTCGAGCGTGCCGTCGCGGCGGGGGGCGTTGGCGGGGGAGTAGTAGCGCCACAGCCGCGGCCGCGAGGGCACCTCCACGGCCACGGACTGCCCGGGGCGGTAGGGCAGGGGCTCCTCCGGCCGCACCTGCAGCACCGCGACGTCGAGGGTGCGGCGCTCGACCGCGACGACCTCGGCCCTCCACGACGCCGGCGTGGTGGCCTCGGACTCCTCGGCGGCCTCGACCATCACCTTGGCGACGACCCCGTAGGCGGCGGCCCAGTCGGCGGCGACCGCCGGCGTCCAGTCGGGGCCCAGGAAGTGCGCCAGGGTCGCCAGCAGGGAGGCGCCGACCGCGGGGTAGTGGTCGGAGACCGCCTCGAAGCGGCGGTGGTCGCGACCGAGCTGCTGGAGGTAGGGGACCACCTCGTCGAGCTGGTCGACGTTGCTCACCACCTGGCCCAGGGCGCCGACGAGCTTGTCGCGCTGGGAGGCCATGGAGATGGGGAAGAGCGGCCGGGTCTCGGGGTGGGACAGGAACAGGTGCGAGTAGAAGAAGTGCGGGACCTCGTCACCCGAGGCGGCGACCTTCGCCCACGTCTCCTTCAGCGCCTCGACGTCCACGGGTCAGTGCGCTCCCGGCGCGTCCGCGACGATGTCGCTGCGGGTGCCGCCGAGCGCGCCGCCGACGCGGCCGATGATGTCGGCCGGGACGCCGGCCTCCTGCAGCGTGGCCGCCAGGTGCGCCACGACGCGGTCGAACGCCTCGTCGGTGATGCCCAGCGGGGCGTGGGCGACGTCCAGCTCGCGGCCGTCGTAGGCGGCCGGGCCGCCCATCACCTGCGAGACCAGCAGCGCCTGGTGCCGCTTGAGGCGCACCATGTCGACGTCGGCGAAGTAGTGCGCCAGGTCCGGGTCGGCGGTCACCCGCTGGTAGAAGCCCTCCACCACCTGGGCGACGGCGGGGCCGCCGCCCACGAGGTCGTAGTCGCTCACGGTCTGCTCGGTCTCGCTCACGAGAGGCACCGTGTCCGGATGGTCACGATGTGTCAAGGCGTGGGCGCGGCGCGGGGGATGCCCCAGCGCTCGGCCGCGAGGTGGCGGACGACGAGCACGAGGGCCTCGCGGAACGCCCCCACGTCGGCTCCGGCGGCGTGGAGGGGGGCCAGGACGAGGTCCTCGGCGTCGACCGCGCGGGCCACCTCGGTGAAGGCGGTGCGCCCCTCCGCGGTGGCGGTGACGACGGCGCGGCGGCGGTCGTCGGGGTCGCGGCGGCGCTCGACGTGGCCGTGCCCCTCCATGTGCCGCAGCACCCGGCCCATCGTCTGCTCCTCCACGCCCGCGCGCCGGGCCAGCTCCCGCTGGGTGGCGGGCCCGGGGAGGAGCAGCGCGAGCACGGCGTAGCGGGCGTGGTTGAGGTCCCAGGCGCGCAGGGCGTCGTCCCACGCGTGCTCGACCAGGCGCGCCGCCGTCGAGAGCACCCGCCCGGTCGGCCACTGCGCGACGTCGCCCAGGTCGCCGGGAGGCCCGGCGACGGTCGCCTCGGAGTCGTCCACGGCGTGCTCCTCCAGGGCCGAGGGGCGGCGGAGACGCGGCCGCCCTGGTTGACTAAGCCGGCTGAGCATTCTGTCCAGCCCGGCGAGCCGGCACGGGGGAAGAGTAGGGGAGCGGGCCATGGCGCACGGGGGAGCGCGGAGGAACCGCGTGCTGCGCGGCATCGGGCTGGGCCTGCTGGGGCTCGCCTGGCTCGGCGTGGCCGCGGTCGGCGGGCCGGCCACCGGCCAGCTCTCGAGCGTGCAGACCAACGAGCAGAGCGCCTTCCTGCCGGCCGAGGCGGAGTCCACCCGCGCCGGTGAGGTGCGTGAGCGCCTGGCCGACGACAGCGCCCTGCCCGCCTTCGTCGTGGTCGAGCGCTCCGGCGGGCTCAGCCCCCAGGACCTCGCCGCGGCCGGTCGGCTCGCCGAGCAGCTGCCCGCGCTCGAGGTGGCCGGCCTGGAGCCGGGCGCGACCGTGGGCGACCTCCTCCTCGAGGACGCGCCCGTGCCGGTGCAGCCGTCGGCGGACGGCGAGGCGGTGCTGCTCGTCCTGCTGCTGGACCCCGAGGCCGTGAACGCCCCCTCCGCCGACGGCGAGCGCCCGCTCGGCCCGGTCGTCGAGGCCGTCCGCGGAGCCGCGGGCGAGGCCACCGCCGACGGCGGCGCGCTGGCCGGGGCCGAGGCCGTCCTCACCGGCCCGGCCGGCCTCACCGCGGACCTGTCGGGCGCCTTCGGGGCGATCGACGGCGTGCTCCTGCTCGTGGCCCTCGGGGCCGTGCTCGTCATCCTCGTGCTCGTCTACCGGTCCCCGGTGCTGCCGCTCGCCGTCCTGCTCACCTCGGTGCTCGCCCTGGCCCTGGCCGGCCTGGTGGTCTACGCGCTGGCCGACGCCGGCCGCCTGGAGCTCAACGGGCAGAGCCAGGGGATCCTCTCGATCCTCGTCGTCGGCGCCGCGACCGACTACGGCCTGCTGCTCGTCTCCCGCTACCGCGAGGAGCTGGGTGCCACCACCTCGGCGCGCACCGCGCTGGGGCGCGCGTGGCGTGCCGCGCTGGAGCCCGTGCTCGCCTCCGCGGGCACCGTCGCCCTCGGCCTGCTGTGCCTGCTGTTCTCCGACCTGGGCTCCAACCGCTCGCTCGGCCCGGTGGCCGCGATCGGGATCGCCGCCGCCGTGCTCGCGGCCCTGACCTTCCTGCCGGTGCTCCTGGCGGCCGGGCGCTGGGTGTTCTGGCCCCGGGTGCCCCACCCGGTCCCCGCCGGCGCCCCGGTCGGCGGCCCGGCCACCGGGAGGAGCGGTCGCGGCCTCTGGGACCGCGTCGCCGGTCTCGTCCAGCGCGCCCCGCGGCGCACCTGGGTGGTCACCGCGGCCGGCCTGCTCCTGTGCGCGGCCTTCTTCCCGACCTTCCGCGCCGAGGGCGTCAGCCAGTCCGAGACCTTCCTGACCCCGGTGGAGTCGGTCGAGGGCCAGGACGTGCTCGCCGCGCACTTCGACGCCGGGGCGGGCCAGCCCGCCGTGGTCGTGGTGCCCGCCGACCAGGCCGGGACCGCGCTCGCCGTCGCCCGCGCGGCCGACGGCGTCGCCTCCGCCGAGCCCGGGGCCTCCGACGAGGAGTCCGCCGAGGTGCTGGCCCAGCTGTCCGGCGCCGCCGACTCGGACGAGGCCCTGGACGCCGTCCGCGGCCTGCGCGCCGACCTCGCCGGCGCGGGGGTCGACGCCCTGGTGGGCGGGGCCGCGGCGACGACCCTGGACACCCTGGAGTCCGCCGAGCGCGACCGCGCGGTGATCATCCCCGTCGTCCTGGCCGTCGTGCTCGTGGTCCTCGTCCTGCTCCTGCGCTCGCTGCTGGCCGGGCTGCTGCTCGTGGCGGCCAACGTGCTCTCGTACGCCGCCACCGTCGGCGTCGGGGCGCTGGTGTTCGACCACGTGCTCGGCCTCCCCGGCGCCGACCCCGTGGTCCCGCTGTACGCCTTCGTCTTCCTCGTGGCCCTCGGCATCGACTACTCGATCTTCCTCATGACCCGCGTGCGCGAGGAGTCCCTCGCGCACGGGACCCGGCCCGGCGTCCTCACCGGCCTGCGCACCACCGGCGGGGTGATCACCAGCGCCGGCGTGGTGCTGGCGGCCACCTTCACGGCGCTGGCCGTGGTCCCGCTGGTCTTCCTCGCGCAGCTGGCCTTCCTCGTGGCCTTCGGCGTGCTGCTCGACACCCTCGTCGTGCGGTCGCTGCTCGTCCCCGGGCTCGTGCACGACCTCGGCGACCGGTTCTGGTGGCCCTCGAAGCTGTCCCGCGCAGCGCCCGGCGATCGCTAGGATGGGCGCACAGGCGTCGACCCGGCCATCACCGGCGAGCCTCCGGAAGAACGGGGCCCTCACCGGCCCTCAGTAGAACCGGACGGGTGCGGCCCGTCATCGCCGTCGACGAGCGGTCGTCGTCCGGCCCCGAGCCTGGGGCAGGGCGGCGGCAAGCGGGGTGGTACCGCGGCGCGCCCAGCCGGTCTGGGGGCGTCGTCCTCGCACCGGACCGGTTGTGCACGACCCACGGTTGAGGTGTGAGCGAAGATGGCTGAGCGACCCGTGTACCCCCTGGCCTCCGCGACGGGCGAGCTGGGCGGCGTCCCCGCCTCCCCGCGGTTCCCCGACCTCGAGGCCGCGGTGCTCGAGCACTGGGAGGCCGACGGCACCTTCGCGGCGAGCGTGGACGACCGCCCCGCCGGCGAGCGCGGCGCCAACGAGTTCGTCTTCTACGACGGCCCGCCGTTCGCCAACGGGCTGCCGCACTACGGCCACCTGCTGACCGGCTACGTCAAGGACGTCGTGCCGCGCTACCAGACCATGCGCGGGCGCCACGTGGAGCGCCGCTTCGGCTGGGACTGCCACGGGCTGCCCGCCGAGGTCGAGGCCGAGCGCCAGCTCGGCATCAAGAACAAGTCCGAGATCGACACCATGGGCATCGAGGCGTTCAACGCCGCGTGCCGCTCCTCGGTGCTGCGCTACACCGGCGACTGGGAGCAGTACGTCACCCGCCAGGCGCGCTGGGTCGACTTCGAGAACGACTACAAGACCCTCGACACCGACTACATGGAGTCGGTGATGTGGGCCTTCAAGACCCTGTGGGACAAGGGCCTGATCTACGAGGGCTTCCGGGTGCTGGCCTACTGCTGGCGCGACGAGACGCCGCTGAGCAACACCGAGACGCGCATGGACGACGTCTACCGCCAGCGCCAGGACCCCGCGGTCACCGTCGGGTTCACCCTCACGAGCGGCGAGCACGCCGGGGCGAAGGCCCTGGTGTGGACCACGACCCCGTGGACCCTGCCCAGCAACGCCGCGATGGCCGTCGGCCCCCGCGTCGAGTACGTCGTCGTCGAGCCGGCCGAGGGCGCGCTCGCGGGGCAGCGCCTCGTGCTGGCCGCCGCGCGCGTGGGCGCCTACGCCCGCGAGCTGGGGGAGTCCCCGACCGTGGTGGCGACCCTCACCGGCGCCGACCTCGTCGGCGCGACGTACACCCCGCCGTTCAGCTACTTCACCGGCCGCGAGAACGCCCACCAGGTGCTGGCCGCCGACTACGTCACCACCGACGACGGCACCGGCCTGGTCCACATCGCCCCCGCCTACGGCGAGGAGGACAAGACCGTCGCCGACGACGCGGGCATCGAGACGATCGTCGCGGTGGACTCCCGCGGCCGCTTCGACGAGCGGGTGCCCGACTACGCCGGCCAGCACGTCTTCGACGCCAACCCGGTGATCATCCGCGACCTCAAGGCCGGGACGGGCGCGGTGACGCCGGGCACGGTGCTCGTGCGCCAGGAGACCTACGACCACCCCTACCCGCACTGCTACCGCTGCGGGAACCCGCTGATCTACAAGGCCGTGTCGTCGTGGTTCGTGCAGGTCACGGCGATCCGCGACCGGATGGTCGAGCTCAACCAGGACATCACCTGGGTGCCCGGCCACATCCAGGACGGCTCCTTCGGCAAGTGGCTCGAGGGCGCCCGCGACTGGTCGATCAGCCGCAACCGGTACTGGGGCAGCCCGATCCCGGTGTGGACCAGCGACGACCCCACCTACCCGAGGGTCGACGTCTACGGCTCCCTCGACGAGCTCGAGCGCGACTTCGGCGTGCGCCCGGCCGACCTGCACCGGCCGTTCGTCGACGAGCTGACCCGGCCCAACCCCGACGACCCCACGGGGCGCTCGACGATGCGCCGGGTGCCCGAGGTGCTCGACTGCTGGTTCGAGTCCGGCTCGATGCCGTTCGCGCAGGTGCACTACCCGTTCGAGAACGCCGCCTGGTTCGAGGACCACTACCCGGGCGATTTCATCGTCGAGTACATCGGCCAGACCCGCGGCTGGTTCTACACGCTGCACGTGCTGGCCACGGCCCTGTTCGACCGGCCGGCGTTCCGCACCGCCCTCTCCCACGGCATCGTCCTGGGCGACGACGGCCGCAAGATGAGCAAGAGCCTGCGCAACTACCCCGACGTCACCGAGGTCTTCGCCCGCGACGGCGCCGACGCGATGCGCTGGTTCCTCATGTCGTCCCCGATCCTGCGCGGCGGCAACCTCATCACCACCGAGGCGGGGATCCGCGACGGCGTGCGCCAGGTGCTGCTGCCGCTGTGGAACGCCTGGCACTTCCTCGCGCTGTACGCGGGCGCGGCGGACGACGGCGCCGGGGGCCGCGGCATCGTGGGGCGCTGGCGCACGGACTCTCCCGACGAGCTCGACCGCTACGTCCTGGCCAAGACGCGCGACCTCGTCGTCGACGTGCGCGACCGCATGGACGCCTTCGACATCGCCGGGGCGTGCGAGAGCGTGCGGGTCTTCCTCGACGTGCTGACCAACTGGTACGTGCGCCGCTCCCGCGACCGCTTCTGGGCCGCGAGCGCCGCGGACACCGACGCGGTCGACACCCTGCACACCGTGCTCGAGGTGGTCGCCCGGGTGGCCGCGCCGCTGCTGCCGCTGACCACCGAGGAGGTCTGGCGGGGCCTGACCGGCGGGCGCAGCGTGCACCTGGCCGACTTCCCCGACCCCGAGGACCTGCCCGCCGACCCCGGCCTCGTCGCCGCCATGGACGCCGCCCGCGCGGCGTGCTCGGTGGCGCTGGGGCTGCGCAAGGCCTCGGGCCTGCGGGTGCGCCAGCCGCTGGCCGAGCTGACCGTCGTGGCGCCGGCCGCTGCGGGGCTGGAGGCCCTGGCCGGGCTCGTCGCCGACGAGGTCAACGTCAAGCGGGTGCGCTTCCTCGACGTCGAGGACGCCTCGGCCGAGCAGTTCGGGGTGCGCCAGCAGCTCACCGTCAACGCCCGCGCCGCCGGGCCGCGGCTCGGCCGCGAGGTGCAGCTGGCGATCCAGAACGCCCGGATGGGCGCCTGGGACGTCGACCCCACCGGGGCCGTCGTCGTCGGCGGCATCGTCCTGGAGGAGGGCGAGTACGAGATCACCACGGTCGTCGACGAGGCCGCGCAGGGCGAGCGGGTCACCGCCACGCTGCCCGACGGCGGCTTCGTCGTCCTCGAGACCTCGGTGAGCGAGGAGCTCGCCGCCGAGGGCTGGGCCAACGACGTGCTGCGCTCGGTGCAGGACGCCCGCAAGGGCGCCGGCCTGCACGTCAGCGACCGCATCGCGCTGACCCTGCGGGTGCCCGCCGCCCGGGAGGGGTGGGCGCGCGCCGCCGCCGAGCGGATCGGGCGCGAGACCCTCGCCGACCGGGTGGACGTCGTCCCGGTGGCCGAGGGCGACAGCGGTGCAGCCGATGCGGTCGCCGTGGAGGTGGAGCGGGCATGAGCACCCCCTCCTCCGGCACCCCGACCCCGCCCGACGGCGGCAAGCGCCTGCGGGCGGTGCACGCCGAGCTGCTGGCCCGCACCCCCGAGAGCGCGGTGCAGCCGCGGCTGGAGCCGGTGCGCGAGGTGCTCGGCCTGCTCGGCGACCCCCACCGCGCCTACCCGGTGATCCACGTCGGCGGCACGAACGGCAAGACCTCCACGGCCCGGTTCGCCGAGCGGATCCTGCGCGAGCTGGGGCTGCGCACCGGCCGGTTCACGAGCCCGCACCTGACGAAGGTCACCGAGCGGATCAGCGTGGACGGCGAGCCGCTGAGCGACGACGCGTTCGTCGCCCTGCACGAGGACGTCGCGCCCTACCTGGCGATGGTCGACGGGCGGCTGCGCGCCGCCGGTGAGGTGCCGCTGACGTACTTCGAGGTGCTCGCGGTGCTGGCCCTCGCCGCCTTCGCCGACGCCCCCGTCGACGTCGCGGTGGTCGAGGTCGGCGTCGGCGGCAGCTGGGACGCCACGAACGTCGTCGACGGCGCGGTCGCGGTGCTCACGCCGATCTCCCTCGACCACACCGACCTCCTGGGCGAGACGGTCGCCGAGATCGCCGGCGAGAAGGCCGGGATCATCAAGGAGGGCGCCGCGGTCGTCCTGGCCCAGCAGCCCGTCGACGCCGCGCAGGTGCTGCTGCGGGCCGCGGTCGAGGCCGGTGCGACGGTGGCCCGCGAGGGCCTGGAGTTCGGCGTGCGCGACCGCGAGATCGCCGTCGGCGGTCAGGTGCTGGCCCTGCAGGGCCTCACCGGGCAGGTCTACGAGGACGTCCTGCTGCCGGTCTTCGGCACCCACCAGGCGTCCAACGCCGCGGTGGCCGTGGCCGCCGTCGAGGCGTTCCTCGGCGGGGAGCGGGCCCTGGAGCCCGACGTCGTGCGCACCGCGCTGGAGGACGTCACCTCCCCCGGGCGCCTGGAGGTCGTGCGCCGCAGCCCCACGGTGCTCGTGGACGCCGCGCACAACCCCGCGGGCGCGCAGTCCCTCGTGGCGGCGCTGGAGGACTCCTTCGACTACACCCGCCTCGTCGGCGTCATCGCCGTCCTCGAGGGCAAGGACGCCGCGACGATCCTCGACGTCCTCGAGCCGGTCTTCGAGGAGGTCGTCGTCACCCGCTCCGGCTCGCCGCGGGCGATGGACGTCGACGACCTCGCCGAGGTCGCCCGCGACGTCTTCGGCGAGGACCGCGTGCACGTCGCGGCCCGCCTCGACGAGGCCCTGCAGGTCGCGGTGGACCTCGCCGAGTCCGGCACGGCCAGCGGCCTCGGCGCCGGCGTGGTGGTCACCGGCTCGATCACCCTCGTCGGCGAGGCGCGGGTGCTGCTGCGCGCCGACCGCCAGCGGTACTGACCCGACCGGGCGCCAGGTGCTGTCCCGGGCCTGCCGGAACAGCACCTGGCGCCCACCCGCGGGGGCCCGGTCAGTGGCCCCAGCCGCCGCGCGGAGGCGTCAGGTCGGTCACGGCGTACAGGGTCGTGGTGCCGGAGACCTCGTTGCCGACGGCCACGAGCGGCTGGCCGGTGGGGCTGTTCGCGGCGGAGATGAAGGCCAGGCCCTCGGGCCCGAGGTCGCCGGCCTGCGCCTGCCCCTGCGGCGTCTCCAGGTCGGCGGAGAGGTCGCGGGCGTTGGCGTAGGTGACGAACCGCGACGCCGCCGGGTCGGTGACGTCGTAGACGGCGAGGCCGCCCACCCGCTCCAGGCCGACGAACGCGTAGGTGCGCGAGCCCACCTTCCCGACCACGACGCCCTCGGGCTCGGGGCCCTTGTCGTCGCTGCGGCCGTCCACCTCCTGGTCGTCGTTGGAGGCGTTGAAGCCGTCCGGCAGGGCGCGGGCGGTGATCCGCTCCAGGTCCGAGCCGGAGTCGAAGACCAGGTCGCCGTCGGCGGTCCAGACCGAGAACGAGCGGGCGCCGAAGGCGTGCAGCTGCTCGAAGCAGTCGGTGCCCGCGCGCAGGCCGCTGGCCGTGCTGACGTTGAGGCGGCCCAGCTGCGGGTCGGTGAGCTGCTCGGCGGTGAGGACGCCCGGGCAGATCCGGCCGGCCTTCGCGAGGTCCTTCACCCGGGCGGCCTCGACGTAGCCGACGTCCTCCCCGGTGGCCGGGTCCTCGACCGTCCACTCGCGGGCGTCGCCCTCGTTCGCCGTCACGAGGTAGGTGGCGCCGCCGGCGGTGTAGGACGCGATGGCGTCCGGCTGGTAGAGCCCGCGCACCGGCCAGGAGCCGATCCTCGCGCCCCCGTCGCGGTTGGACGGGTCGAGCTCGTTCCCCGCCGCCGCGTGGTCCTTGGTGCCCAGGGGCAGCAGGTCGCGCACCGTGGCGCCGGCCAGGTCGACGACGGCGATCGCGTTCGCCTCCTGCAGCGTCGCCCACGCGGTGCGGCCGTCGGCGGAGACCGCGAGGTACTCCGGCTCCAGCGAGCGGGCGACGGGCGAGCCGTGCTCGGGGTTGGTGCCGAAGACGCGCACCCCCTCCGGCAGCTCCCGGTCGCCGCCGTCCTCGTAGGCCTCGAAGCCCGCCGTGCGGACCAGGGCCTGCGAGGCGCCCTTCGCCCTGCGCACCGCCGGGGTGGACACGTCGATGACGCTGACCGACCCGACCGGGTCGCTCGTGGCGGGGGAGCCGGGGAGGGCGTAGTCGTCGGCGGGCTCGCCCTCGTTGGCCACGAGCAGGCGCTGGCCGTCGGGGGAGAAGGTGAGCATGTCGGGCAGGGATCCCACGCGCAGGGCCGCCAGCGCGCTCGGCGCCTTCGCCCGGCCGTCGAAGAAGACGACCCAGCCGGGGCTGACCTTGTCGGCGGCCTCCACGGCGACGGCGACCAGGCCGTCGGAGCGCACGGCCACGGAGTTGGCCACGGCGCCGGCGTCCACGGTCGACCCGTCGGCGGCGGCCGCGCCCGCGGTCACCAGGCGGGCGAGCACCGGCTGGTCGCCGCCCGGGGCGAAGGAGGCCTGCGAGAGCACCTCGACCTGGCCGCGCTGGGCGTTGACGACGAAGAGGCGCTGGCTCTTCGGGTCGTGCGCCACGATCTCGGCGGCGCTCGTGCCGAACTCCCCGCTGGCGTGGCTGGCCACCACGCTCAGGGCGACGGAGGCTCCGGGAGCGCTCAGCGAGCGCAGCGGCGGGGTCCCCGCGGGGTCCCACGGGGCGCTGCTGGCCGTGGCGGCCGGGAGCGCCGCCACGGCCAGGGCGGTGGCCGCGGCGGCGGTCGCGGTGCGGAGCAGGGCGGGGCGCGGGGGCATCGGTGTCCTCCTGGACGGGGCGCGGACGATCAGCGCCCCGATCCGAGCGGCCCGCCGTGGCCCGCCGGTGAGGAGGAGGTGGCCCGGGGGTGTCCTCCCGGTGACGTCGCCGCGCCGACCGTCACTCCGCCGCGGTCACCGGCAGGTCGGCCTCCTCGGCGTGGCGCGGGAACGTGAACCGCCACACCTGGCCGGGCGAGGCCCCGGGCCCGCCCTGGCTGCCGTCGGCGTCGGAGAGGCTGTGGGCGGACGCGTAGACCCGGCCGCTCCCGTCGACGGCGAGCCCGGCCGGGAAGGGCACCGACCGCGTGACGTAGGTGCCCTCCTCCACGTCGACCCGCACGACGTCGCCGGCCTCGGCGCCGGCCGGCGGCGCCTCGTCCGCCGGCACGTCCCCGGGCGGCAGCAGCGGCGTGGTGCCGAACAGCTGGGAGACGTACAGGTGCGAGCCGTCGGGGTCGACGGCGACGCCCGTGACGCTGGTGAAGCCGGTCCAGGTCTCGAGGTGCTTCCCCGAGGCGGACAGCTTCGCCACCGCCCCGCGTCCGGGCTGCTCCGAGCCCAGGCCGCCGACGTAGACGTGGCCCCTGGCGTCCTGGGCCAGCGAGGTGGGCACGAACTCCGGCGTGGTCTCGTCACCGGCCGGCGTGGGCCACGCCGCGAACACCGACACCTCGTAGGTGGCCTCCTCCTCCTCGTCACCGTGCTTCGCGCCACCGTCCTTCGCGACGACCTTCCACACCGCGTTGGCGGCCGCGTCGGCGACCAGGGTGGTCTGGCGGCCCTTGCCGCGGTGGCGGTCGGTGACGTCGAGCACCGCGTACGGGTTGGACTCCACCTGCGCGCCGTCGGGGTTCAGCCGCTCCTCGGCGGCGGCCAGGTCCGCCCGCGGGACCGCCGATCCGCGGCGCTCGGCGACCAGCAGGTGCCCGAGCTGGTCCAGACCGGGCAGGTCCTCGGCTCCGGGCGGGAGGGCCGCGGGCGGCACCTCGGTCTCGGCGACGAGGACGCGGTACGGGTCCTTGGCGATGTCGGCGCCGTTCGAGCCCACCGCGAACGACCCGTCCGGGCCGGCCACGGAGAGCAGGCCGGTCAGCACGCGGTCGGGGGCCGAGCCCGACGTGCGCGCTGGGCGGTCGACGACCGACACGGCGCCGGTGAGGCCGGCGCACTGCTGCTCCTGCCCCTCGCCGAAGCACGTCTCGCCACCGGAGCCCGCCTCGGCGACGACCAGGCGGTCGCCGGCCCGGCCGTGCCAGTTGAGCTGGCGCGGGTTGTCGAGGTGGTCCACCACGACGACCGGGTCGTCGGAGTGCCGTCGGTCGTCCGTCCCGGCGCTCGCGGCCGGTCCTGTCCCCAGCAGCGCTGCTGCGGCCAGACCGCCCGATGCGGCAGCGGCGATGGTCCTGCGCATGGTGCTCCCCTCCAATGGCCACCCCGTCCAGCCGTGCCGTCCACGACGCTGTGGCGGTCCCCGGTGGCTGCGCCCGACGCTAGGACCGCGGGGCCGCGCGGGGGAGCCCTGGCCGGAGGAGGGGGCATCGCCCCGGCGTGTCGGGGGGCGGTGCGGCCGTGCGCAGGGGAGCCCCCGGGGGGCGGCCGGCGGTGGCTAGGCTCGCCGCGTGTCCGAGGTCCCGAGCCCCGGGCCGGGGGAGCTGAGCGTCCCCCGGCCGACGATGACCGCGACGCTGACCGCGGTGCTCCTGCTGCTCGAGGGGTTCCTCGTCTTCTTCGCCACCCTCGTCGCGGCCACGCTCCTGCCCGGCTCCACCGACCTGCCCGCCGGGGCGGTCTGGGGCGCGGGGCTCGCGCTGGCGCTCGTCTGCCTCGTGGCCGCCGGCCTGACGCGGCGCCCCGGCGGCATCGCGGTCGGCACGGTGCTGCAGGGCGTGCTGGTGGCCACCGGGGTCTTCGTGCCGGTGATGTTCGTGGTGGGGCTCGGGTTCGCGGCGCTGTGGCTGTGGCTCGTGCGGGTGGGCCGGCGCATCGACGCCGACCGCCGGCGCTGGGCCCGCCAGCTCGCCGAGGGCGGCTCCGGGGCCTGACCCGCCCGCGCGGCGTCACCCCCGTGGCCGAGCGCGAGGAGGCCGGCCCGCGCGCCCCTGGCTAGGGTGGCGCCGCCCGCAGCCCCGCACCGCCGCGCACCAGGAGGACCCCCCGTGGTCGACCCGCAGAGCCAGCCGACCACCGAGCGCACCCTGGTGCTCGTCAAGCCGGACGGCGTCCGGCGGGGTCTGACCGGGCAGGTCCTGGCCCGGATCGAGGCCAAGGGCTACGCGCTGGTGGCCCTGGAGCTGCGCTCGGCCAGCGACGAGGTGCTCGCCGCGCACTACGCCGAGCACGAGGGCAAGCCGTTCTACGCGCCGCTGCTGGAGTTCATGGCCTCGGGCCCGGTCGTGGCAGCGGTCGTCGAGGGCCACCGCTGCATCGAGGGCTTCCGCTCCCTGGCCGGCACCACCGACCCGACGACGGCGGCTCCCGGCACCGTCCGCGGCGACCTCGGCCGCGACTGGGGGCTGAAGGTGCAGCAGAACCTCGTGCACGGCTCGGACTCCCCGGAGTCGGCGGCCCGCGAGATCGGGATCTGGTTCCCGCACCTGTGAGGGCGGCGCCTCAGACCACGGCGCGGGCGAAGACGACGACGTTGTCCTGGTAGTGGCCGCTGCGGCGGTCGAACGCCCCGCCGCAGGTGATGAGGCGCAGCTCCGCGCCCGCGGTCGGCCCGTAGACCTCCGCGGTGGGGAAGCCGTCCTTGGCGGTCTGGTCCGTGCCCGTCACGACGAACTCCACCGAGGAGCCGTCCGCGCGCTCGACCGACAGGCGGTCACCGGCCTCCAGCTGCGGCAGGTGCGCGAAGACGCCCGGCCCGTCGTGGGAGTCCAGGTGCCCGGCGATCACCGCGGGTCCCCGCTCGCCCGGGGGCGGCCCGCCGGTGAACCAGCCGGCCACGTCGTAGGCCTCCGGCACCTCCAGGGAGCCGTCGGCCTGCAGGCCCAGCGCCACGAGCGAGGTGGAGACGTCCAGGCTCGGGATGGTCAGGCGAACCGGCGCCAGCGCCGCTGACGCCGCGCCCGAGCTCGCGCCGCCCGACGACGCCGGGACCACCTCGGCGGCTGCGGGGGAGGGCCCGTCGA
>NZ_JBZYWI010000159.1:0-6822 GCF_058932755.1 Quadrisphaera sp. DVD1 | reverse complement strand
CCCCGCCAGCGCCGCGGGGTCGCCGAGCAGCCGGGCGTCGTCCTCGTCCAGGCCCTCCGGGCCCCAGACGAGGCGGTCGCGCCCGAGGGTCGCGCCGTGCTCCTCCAGGTACGTCGCCGAGGCGCCGTCCCAGTACCCGCGGTTGGCGACCACGCTCTCGCCGGCTCCCGCCGGGCCGTAGCCGGCGGCCGAGAGCACCTCGGCCGCTCCCTCGCCGGGCACGGTGTCGTCAGCCACGTTGACCCTCCTCGGAGCACCCGCGTACTCTTGACGCTGGGTGCGGTGTGTGCATGGTGCCTCGCTCCGGCAGCCACCGCGCTCGCGACCCCCAGCAGCAGCCGGGAGTCGCGCGCAGCACCCAGCTCCACCGCCCCGCACCCCTGCCTAATCCCTGTCCGCATCGGAGCCCACACCTACATGACCGCCACCCTCCCGACGTCGAGCACCCCCCAGGTCGCCTTCAACGACATCGGCTCGGCCGAGGACCTCCTCGCCGCGATCGACGCGACCATCAAGTACTTCAACGACGGCGACATCGTCTCCGGCACCATCGTCAAGGTGGACCGCGACGAGGTCCTGCTCGACATCGGCTACAAGACCGAGGGCGTCATCCCCTCGCGCGAGCTCTCGATCAAGCACGACGTCGACCCCAACGAGGTCGTCGGCGTCGGCGACGAGATCGAGGCCCTGGTCCTCCAGAAGGAGGACAAGGAGGGTCGCCTGATCCTGTCCAAGAAGCGCGCGCAGTACGAGCGCGCCTGGGGCACGATCGAGAAGCTGAAGGAGGAGGACGGCGTCGTCACCGGCACCGTCATCGAGGTCGTCAAGGGCGGCCTGATCCTCGACATCGGCCTGCGCGGGTTCCTGCCCGCCTCGCTGGTGGAGATGCGCCGCGTCCGCGACCTGCAGCCCTACGTGGGCCAGGAGCTCGAGGCGAAGATCATCGAGCTGGACAAGAACCGCAACAACGTGGTCCTGTCCCGCCGCGCCTGGCTGGAGCAGACCCAGTCCGCCGTGCGCCAGAACTTCCTGCAGACCCTGCAGAAGGGCCAGGTGCGCGCCGGCGTCGTCTCCTCGATCGTCAACTTCGGCGCCTTCGTCGACCTCGGCGGCGTGGACGGCCTCGTGCACGTCTCCGAGCTGTCCTGGAAGCACATCGACCACCCCTCCGAGGTCGTCGAGGTGGGCCAGGAGGTCAAGGTCGAGGTCCTCGACGTCGACATGGACCGCGAGCGCGTCTCCCTGTCGCTGAAGGCGACCCAGGAGGACCCGTGGCAGCAGTTCGCCCGGACCCACGCCATCGGCCAGGTCGTCCCCGGCAAGGTCACCAAGCTCGTCCCCTTCGGCGCCTTCGTGCGCGTGGAGGAGGGCATCGAGGGCCTGGTGCACATCTCCGAGCTGGCCGAGCGCCACGTGGAGCTGCCCGAGCAGGTCGTCAACGTCAACGACGAGATCTTCGTCAAGGTCATCGACATCGACCTCGAGCGCCGGCGGATCTCGCTCTCGCTCAAGCAGGCCAACCAGGGCGTCGACCCGGACAGCGACGAGTTCGACCCGTCGCTGTACGGCATGGCGGCCGAGTACGACGAGGCCGGCAACTACAAGTACCCCGAGGGCTTCGACCCCGAGACCAACGACTGGCTCGAGGGCTTCGACCGCCAGCGCGAGGAGTGGGAGCGGCAGTACGCCGAGGCCCACGCCCGCTACGAGGCGCACCGCAAGCAGGTCGCCGACGCTCGGGCCAAGGACGCCGACGCGGCGGCCGGCGGCGGGGAGTCGTCCGCGACGAGCTACAGCTCGTCCGCGGCGGAGCCCACCTCGGGCAGCGCCAGCGTCAGCAGCACCGGCAGCAGCGCCGGTGAGGGCACCCTCGCCTCCGACGAGGCCCTCGCCGCTCTGCGCGAGAAGCTGACCGGCGGCTGACCGCCGCGCGCCCGCACGGCGCGCACCACCGGAGGCCCGGCATCCCGCGAGGGGTGCCGGGCCTCCGGTGCGTCCGGGTGACCCTGCGGCACGAGCATCACGATCGGGTAACGAGCGTCGCGCGCACCGCCGCGGAGGGGATATGTTCGGCGCGGCAACATAACCGGGGCGACGGCGCTCCGGGCCCCACGATGCGAAGGAGCATCCATGCGTCTGCGCAGCTCGGCCCTCCTGGCCACCACCATCTCCGCTGTCCTGCTCACCTCCGCCTGCGGCGGCGGCAGCGACTCGGGCGACAGCGGCTCCGGCTCCGGCTCGGGCGGCGGCGGCGACGCCGCGGCCGCCGGCAAGGTCGGCGTCATCCTCCCGGACACCGAGTCCTCGGTCCGCTGGGAGTCCGCGGACCGGCCGTTCCTCGAGAAGGCCTTCGAGGACGCCGGCATCGAGGCGGACATCCAGAACGCCCAGGGTGACGCCAGCCGGATGCAGACCATCGCCGACCAGATGATCACCGAGGGCGCGACCGTCCTCGCGATCGTCAACCTCGACTCCGACTCCGGTGCGGCGATCCAGGCCAAGGCGGCCCAGCAGGGCGTCGTCACGATCGACTACGACCGCCTCACCCTCGGCGGCCAGGCCGACTACTACGTCTCGTTCGACAACACCCGGGTCGGCGAGCTGCAGGGCGAGGGCCTGGCCAAGTGCCTGGGCTCGGACCCCAAGAACATCGTCTACCTCAACGGGTCGCCCACCGACAACAACGCGACCCTCTTCGCCCAGGGCGCCCACAGCGTCCTCGACCCGATGACCCAGTACAAGGTCGTCGGCGAGCAGGCCGTCCCCGACTGGGACAACCAGCAGGCGGCGACGATCTTCGAGCAGATGCTCACCCAGGCCGGGCAGGTGGACGGCGTCCTCGCCGCGAACGACGGCCTCGGCAACGCGGCCATCTCGATCCTGGCCAAGAACAACCTCGCCGGCACCGTGCCGGTGACCGGGCAGGACGCCACGCCCGAGGGCCTGCAGAACATCCTCGCCGGCACCCAGTGCATGACGGTCTACAAGGCCGTCAACCAGGAGGCGCAGGGCCTGGCCGACACCGCCATCGCCCTGATCAACGGCGAGGAGCCGGAGACCACCGGCACGGTCCGCGACGAGACCGGCGGCCGCGACGTGAACTCCATCCTCCTGGAGCCGCAGGCCATCTTCCGCGAGAACGTCAAGGACGTCGTGGACGACGGCTTCGTCACCGCGGAGGACCTGTGCACCGGCGACTACGCCGCCGCCTGCACCGAGCTCGGCATCTCCTGACGCCAGGCGTCTGAGGGCACCGGTGCGGGGGCGGAGCAGTCCGCCCCCGCACCGGTGCCGCCCCCGCACCACCCCCCGGCCGCGGCCGGCGCACCGACCGCGCCCGGCCGCCTCGACGAAGAGGACCGATGAGCCACCCCACTCCCGCCGCTGAGGCGCAGACCGCGCCGCTGCTCTCCCTGCGCGGCATCGACAAGAGCTTCGGGGCCGTGCAGGTGCTGCACGGCGTCGACCTGGACGTGCACCCCGGGCAGGTCACCGCCCTGGTCGGTGACAACGGCGCGGGCAAGTCCACGCTGGTCAAGTGCGTCGCCGGCATCTACACGATCGACGCCGGCGACTACATCGCCGCGGGCCAGAAGGTGCACGTGTCCGGGCCCAAGGACACGGCCCGCCTCGGGGTCGAGGTCGTGTACCAGGACCTCGCGCTGTGCGACAACCTCGACATCGTCCAGAACATGTTCCTCGGCCGGGAGAAGAAGTCCGGCATCCTCCTCGACGAGGCCGAGATGGAGGAGCTGGCCCGCCAGACCCTCGCCAGCCTGTCGGTGCGGACCGTGCGCTCGGTGCGCCAGCTCGTCTCGAGCCTCTCCGGCGGGCAGCGCCAGACCGTGGCCATCGCCAAGGCGGTCCTCTGGAACTCCAAGGTGGTGCTGCTCGACGAGCCGACCGCGGCGCTCGGCGTGGCCCAGACCCGCCAGGTGCTCGACCTCGTGCGCCGGCTCGCCGACAACGGTCTCGGCGTGGTGCTGATCTCGCACAACCTCAACGACGTCTTCGAGGTGGCCGACAGCATCACCGCGCTCTACCTCGGCCGCGTGGCCGCCACCGTGCGCACCCGCGACGTCACCAGCAGCCAGGTGGTCGAGCTGATCACCGCCGGGCGCTCCGGAGACCTCGGTCTCGCCCCCGCCACCGCGTCCGCGTCCGCCTGAGGAGCACCCCATGACCACCCCCTCCACCGACGGCGCGACCACCGAGCGCGACCGCATCGCCCAGCTCGCCCGGGCCACCGCCACGAGCAGCCCGATGGCCGAGCCCGCGTCCGAGCCCACCCTGCGCGAGGGCCTGACGGCCTACGTCCAGCGCCTCAAGGGCGGCGACATCGGGTCCCTGCCCGCCGTGCTGGGCCTCATCGTGCTGGCCCTGCTCTTCTCCGCGCTGCGCCCGGACACGTTCCCGACCCCGGGCAACATCGCCAACCTGTTCGTGCAGGCCTCCTCGATCATCGTGCTCGCCATGGGGCTCGTCTTCATCCTGCTCCTGGGCGACATCGACCTGTCCGCCGGCGTCGCCGGAGCCACCTCGGCCGCGGCCATGGCGCTCGTGGTCAACGACGCCGACGGCCCCTGGTACCTCGGCATCCTCGTCGGCCTGGTCACCGGCCTGGTGATCGGCACCCTCATCGGCCTGCTCGTCTCGCGGGTCGGCATCCCGTCCTTCGTCGTGACGCTGGCCTTCTTCCTCGGCCTGCAGGGCATCACCCTGCGCCTGATCGGCGAGGGTGGCACGATCCCGGTGCGCGACGAGGTCATCGTCGCCATCGCCAACCGCAACCTGCCCGTGTGGCTGGGCTGGGTCCTCGCCGCGCTGGCGGCCGTCGTCTACGCCGGCCTGACGATCACCCGCTGGCTCCGCCAGCGCCGCCGCGGCCTGAGCCGCGACAACCTGGCCATCGTCATCGCCCGGGCCGTGGCCGTCGCCGCGATCCTCCTGGTCGTGACCGCGGTGCTCTCCCAGAACCGCGCCCGCGTGCAGACGGTCGTGCTCGCCGGCATCCCCTACTCGGTGCCGCTGATCGCCGCCCTGCTCGTGCTGCTCACCTTCGTCCTGGGCCGCACCGCCTACGGGCGCCACGTCTACGCCGTCGGCGGCAACGCCGAGGCGGCCCGCCGCGCCGGCATCTCCGTGCGGGGCATCCGGGTCTCCGTCTTCATGATCGGTTCCACCCTGGCGGCGCTGTCGGGCATCATCGAGGCCTCGCGGCTGAACTCGGTCGCGCCGGGCTCCGGCGGCGGCAACACCCTGCTGCTCGGCGTGGGCGCGGCCGTGATCGGCGGGACGAGCCTCTTCGGCGGCAAGGGACGGGTGAGCAACGCGGTGATCGGCGGACTGGTCATCGCCACCATCGCCAACGGCCTGGGCCTGCTCGGCCAGCCCGCCTACGTGAACTTCCTCGTCACCGGGGGCGTCCTCCTGCTCGCCGCGAGCGTGGACGCGATCTCCCGCCGGCGGCGGGCCTCGGCAGCGATCTGACCGTGCGCGCCCGGGGGCTGGGTCAGGACGACCTTCGCCGGCACAACCTGTCCGCGGTCCTGCACCGGGTGCACGACCGCGGACAGGTCAGCCGGGCGGAGCTGACCGAGTCCCTGGGCCTCAACCGCTCCACGGTGGGCGACCTCGTCAGCGGGCTCGCCTCCGCCGGTCTGGTGGTGGAGGACCGGCCCGAGCCCGCCGCGCGGGCCCGGGCCGGCCGTCCGTCCCTCGTGGTGCGCCCGCGGCCCGGGGCGGTCAGCGCCGTGGCCGCCTACGCCGACGTCCACGCCCTGCACGTCGTGCGGGTCGGCCTCGGCGGGCAGGTGCTGGAGCGCCGTCGCGAGCCCCACCCCCGCGGGCCCGACCCCGCCGCCGTCGCCCACCGGATCGCCGCGCTCGCGGCGGAGCTCGCGCCCGCCGGCTCGCCCGAGCGGGCGGGCCTGGTGGGGGTCGGGGTCGCCGTGCCGGGCACCGTCCGCTCCGAGGACGGCTCGGTCGCGGTGGCCCCGCACCTGGGGTGGCAGGACGTGCCGCTCGCGGCCCTGGTCGGGGCCGCCGTGGCCGCCGAGCTGGGCGCCGAGGTGCGCGTGGACGTGGCCAACGACGCCGACCTCGGCGTGCACGCCGAGCGGCTGCGCGGCGCGGCGCAGGGCTGCACCGACGTGATCTACCTCTGCGGCACCCTCGGCCTCGGCGGCGGCATCGTCTGCGGCGGCCGACCGCTGGTGGGCAGCCGCGGCTTCGCCGGGGAGGTCGCCCACGTGAGCGTGGACCCGGCCGGCCGGGCCTGCCGCTGCGGCAGCCGCGGCTGCTGGGAGAGCGAGGCGCTCGCCGACGCGTGGGCGCTGCCCTTCGACCTCGACGCCCACGACCCGCAGGTGGCCGCCCTGGTGGCCGGCCGGCTGGCCGTCGGCGACGTCGTGGCCCGCCGCACGCGCGACCGCATCTCGCGCTCCTACGCGCGCGGCCTGGCCAGCATCGCCAACGTCTTCGACCCCCAGGTGGTCGTGCTCGGCGCCGGCCTGTGGCGCGACCTGTGGCCGGAGGTCTCCGGCGACGTGCTGCCGTGGCTGCAGCGCCTCGTCATCCCGGTGCTGCGCGAGCGCCTGCCCGTGCGCCTCGCCGGCCTGGGCCCGGACTCCACCGTGCTCGGCGCCGCCGAGCTGGCCTTCGCGCCGCTGCTCGCCGACCCGCTGGGCGCTCTGGGGGAGCGGGGCCTCGGCCTGAGCCCGGCGTCCGCCTAGGCTCGCCACCGTGCTGAAGGTGGGGCTGACCGGCGGCGTCGGTGCGGGCAAGTCGACGGTCGCGCGCCGCCTCGCCGCGCGCGGCGCC
>NZ_JBZYWI010000158.1:0-6912 GCF_058932755.1 Quadrisphaera sp. DVD1 | reverse complement strand
GCAGCAGGCGCAGCAGCCCCCGGCGGAGACCGGCGGCCAGCCGACCGTCTCCGTCCCCGCCGACGACCGCACCGAGCAGGAGCGCTGACCGTGCCGAACTTCGCCGCCTTCGGCAACGACCTCTACACCGGGAAGCGCTCCTTCGACATCGTCGGGCGCCGCCGCACCTGGTACACCGTCGCCACCGTGCTGGTGCTCGCCTCCGTCCTCCTGCTCCTCACCCGCGGGCTCAACGCCGGCATCGAGTTCGGCGGGGGATCGGAGTTCCGGGTCACCGGCGTCGCGGACAGCAGCGACACCACGACCGGCCAGGACGCCGTCACCTCCGTCGTGCCCGAGGCCGAGCCGCCGCGCGTCGCCGGCGTCGGCGCGGACGCCGTGCGGGTGCAGACCGAGCAGCTGGACCAGGAGCAGACCCAGCAGGTCGCGACGGCCCTGGCCGAGGCCTACGACGTCGAGCCCGGCGCCGTCACGTCGTCCTTCGTCGGACCCAGCTGGGGCCAGGACATCACCGAGAAGGCCATCCGCGGCCTGGTGATCTTCCTCGTGCTGGCCGCCGTCGTGCTGGGCCTGTACTTCCGGACCTGGAAGATGTCCGTGGCGGCGATGGTGGCGCTGGTCCACGACGTCGTGATCACCGCCGGCGTGTACGCCCTCAGCGGCTTCGAGGTCACGCCGGCGACGGTCATCGGGTTCCTGACGATCCTCGGCTACTCGCTCTACGACACCGTCGTCGTCTTCGACAAGGTGCGCGAGAACACCGCCCACGTGCTCACCGGCTCGAGCCGCACGTTCGCCGAGGCGGTGAACCTGGCGGTGAACCAGACGCTGGTGCGCTCGATCAACACCTCCGTGGTGGCACTGCTGCCGGTCGGCTCGATCCTCTTCATCGGCGCGTTCGTCCTCGGCGCGGGCACGCTGCGCGACATCTCCCTGGCCCTGTTCGTCGGCATCCTCGCCGGCGCCTACTCCTCGATCTTCCTGGCGCCGCCGCTGTTCGCGCAGCTCGTCGAGCGCCAGCCCGAGGTCGCGGCCCACCACGAGCGGGTGCTCGCCCGGCGCGCCGCGGGCACGCCCGTCGGGGGCACCGCGCGCAGCGGCTCCGCCGCGCTGGCGGGGGCCGGCACGTCCACCGCGGTGCTGGAGCGGGTGGAGGGCGAGGACGGGGCGCCCGCCGGCGGTGCCGCGCGACCCGCGCAGCGCCGCACCACCCGCGGTCCGCGCAACCAGCCGGTGCGCCGCCCGGGCGGCCGGCGCCGGTGAGCCCGTCGTCCGCGGAGGACCGCGACCGCGTGCGAGCCCTCGTGCGCGACGTCCCGGACTTCCCCCGAGCCGGGATCACGTTCAAGGACATCACCCCCCTGCTGGGCGACCCGGCGGGGCTGCGGTCGGCCGTGACGGCGCTGGCCGACAGCGCTCCCGCGGCCGGCGTCGACCTCGTCGCGGGGGTCGAGGCGCGCGGCTTCCTCGTCGGGACGCCGCTCGCCCTCGCGCTCGGCGCCGGCTTCGTGCCCGTGCGCAAGGCCGGACGGCTGCCAGGGGCCGTCGAGCGCCAGTCCTACGCGCTGGAGTACGGCGAGGCGGTGATCGAGGTGCACGCGGACGCCGTCCGCCCCGGGCAGCGCGTGCTCGTCGTCGACGACGTGCTCGCCACCGGCGGCACGGCACGGGCGGCGTGCGCCCTGCTCGAGCGCCTCGGCGCCCGGGTGGTCGGGGTGCGGTTCCTCCTGGAGCTGGCCGGGCTGGAGGGCCGCGCGGCGCTGGCGGGGCGGGACGTCGCGGCGGTGCTCGAGGCCTGACCGGGTGACCGCCCGAGCGGAAGATCCAACTGCGAGGGTTTGAGATCGTCTTACGGGGTAAGTGATGTGACATCCGACGTGACGGAGGTCACCATGACGACACCCACCCCGCAGCACCGGGCGGACGGCGCCACATCCCTCGACGAGGGCGCCGGCACCGGCGGCACCACTGACACCGCGAAGGACCAGGCGCGCCAGACCGCCGGAGTCGCGGCCGACCAGGCCAAGCAGACCGCCGCCAGCGCGGCCGACCACGCCCGCCAGACGGCCGGCACGGCGGCCGAGCAGGCCCGGTCCGTGGCCGGGACCGCCAAGGAGGAGGTCGGGAACGTCGCTGCCGAGGCGCAGCGCCAGGCCCGCGACCTCCTCGGCGAGCTCACCACGCAGGTCTCCGACCAGTCCCGCACCCAGCTCAGCCGCATCGTCACCCTGCTGAGCAGCGCGGGCGACGAGCTGGAGCAGATGGCCAGCGGCGGCGGCGGTGGCACCGGCCCCGCGACGGACCTCGTCCGCCAGGCCGCCACCCGCCTCCGCTCGGTCAGCACGCACCTCGAGGGCCACGAGCCGGCCGAGCTGCTGGACCAGGTGCGCTCCTACGCGCGCCGTCGGCCGGGCGCGTTCCTCCTCGGGGCCGCTGCGGCCGGCCTGCTCGCCGGGCGGCTGACCAAGGCCGCTCGCGCCGACAGCACCGACGGCCCGGCGTCCGTCTCCGCGCGGCCCGCCGTCCCGGCCGTGCCCGCGGCGTACCCGGACCCGGCCGTGACCGGCACCAGCCGCTTCGACCTCGACGCCGACGGGCTGCCCAGCTCGCTCACCACCGGCGGCCCGGTCGTCGACCCGGTCGAGCCGGGCCTCGCTCCGGCGCCCGGCCGCATCGGAGGGACCGGGCTGTGAGCCACCCCCTCCACGAGGAGCCGGCGCAGCCCCGCAGCGTCGGGGAGATCGTCGGCGACATCGCCGCCGACCTCAGCAAGCTCGTCCGCCAGGAGATCGACCTGGCCAAGACGGAGATCAAGACGGAGGCCGCCAAGGCGGGCAAGGGTGCGGGCTTCCTGGCCGGCGCCGGCGTCGCGGGGTGGTTCCTGCTCATCTTCCTGTCCCTGACGCTGATGTACGCGCTCGACCACGTCATGGACATCGTGTGGGCGGCGCTCATCGTCGCCGTCGTGTGGGGGATCGTGGCCGCCGTGCTCGCCTCCTCCGGCCGCAAGAAGCTCAAGCAGGTCGACCCCAAGCTCGAGGCAACGACCCAGACCCTGAAGGAGGACGCCCAGTGGGTGAAGACACGCAACGGCTGACCCAGGACATCGCGGGGACCCGGAGGGACCTGACCCGCGACGTCGACGAGCTGACCGACCGCGTCAGCCCCTCGCGCGTCGTGGACCGCAAGGTCCAGGGCGTCAAGGGCGCCGTCGGCGACGTCCGCGACCGCGTCATGGGCAAGGCCCACGACGCCACCGACTCGGTGCGCTCGGGGGTGCACTCCGCCGGCGGCAGCGTCTCCGGCACCTCCTCCTCGCTCGCCGGCAGCGCGTCCGACGCCGCGTCCGGCACCGCTCAAGCGGTCCGCTCGCGCACCGGTGGCAACCCGCTCGCCGCGGGCCTGATCGCCTTCGGCGCCGGCTGGCTGGTGGCCTCCCTGCTGCCGACCACGGCTCGCGAGGAGCACGCCGCTTCGCGCGCCGTCTCCGCGGCCAAGGAGCACGGCCAGCCCCTGGCGGAGCAGGCCAAGCAGGTCGGCCAGGAGATCGGCTCCTCCCTCAAGGACCAGGCGGCGGACGCCGCGCAGTCCCTGAAGTCGACCGCGCAGGGCGCAGCCCAGCACGTCGCCGAGGACGGCCAGTCCTCGGCCGCCGTGGTGGCCGACGAGGCGCGCTCGCACGCGAGCACCGTCGCCGACGAGGCCAGGGGCAGCACGGCCTCGGTCACCGAGCAGGCGCGCTCGGCCGCCGACCAGACCAGGTCGTCGACCGGCCGCTGAGCCGCACGCAGGAGGAGGGGCGGTGGGCGCAGGCCCGCCGCCCCTCCTCCTGCGTCCCGGGGTGTGCGCGCAGGCCCACGCCGCCCCGCGCCGCGCCGTAGAATCGATCAGCGGACCCTTCCGGGCCCGCAGCGGGGAGGCGGCATGAGCGACGAGGTGGCCACCCAGTCACTGGGGGCCGAGGAGGCCGGCGCCGCGCCCCCCGCTGCCCCGGCAGCCTCTGCTGCCCCGGCGCCCGCCGAGGGCGCCGCCGCGACGCCCGCCGCCGAGCTGCCCAGCACGGGCATCCGCCGGCGCCTGGCGCGCCTGGCCACGCGCCAGCCCAGCGGCTACGCCGCGATCGAGCCGCTCATCTCCTCGGTGCGCTCGAACCACCCGAAGGCCGACGCGAGCGTCATCGAGCGCGCCTACGTGGTGGCCGAGCGAGCTCACCGCGGGCAGCGGCGCAAGAGCGGCGACCCGTACATCACCCACCCCGTGGCGGTGGCCACCATCCTCGCCGAGCTGGGGATGACCCCGCCCACGCTCGCCGCGGCCCTCCTGCACGACACCGTGGAGGACACCGGGTACGCGCTGAGCGACCTGCGCCGGGACTTCGGCGACGAGATCGCCATGCTCGTGGACGGCGTCACCAAGCTCGACAAGGTCAGCTACGGCGACGCCGCCCAGGCCGAGACCGTGCGCAAGATGGTCGTGGCGATGGCCAAGGACATCCGCGTCCTGGTGATCAAGCTGGCCGACCGCCTGCACAACGCGCGCACCTGGAAGTTCGTGCCCGCCGCCTCCGCCGAGCGCAAGGCCCGCGAGACGCTGGAGATCTACGCGCCGCTGGCCCACCGCCTCGGCATGAACACCATCAAGTGGGAGCTGGAGGACCTCTCCTTCGCCACGCTGTACCCGCGCATGCACGAGGAGGTCGTGCGGCTCGTCGCCGAGCGCACCCCGGCGCGCGAGGAGTACCTCGCCACGGTGCGCGAGCAGGTCAGCGCCGACCTGCGGGCCGCCAAGATCCGCGCCGTCGTCACCGGCCGGCCCAAGCACTACTACTCCGTGTACCAGAAGATGATCGTGCGGGGCCACGACTTCACCGACATCTACGACCTCGTCGGCCTGCGGGTCCTCGTCGACACGGTCCGCGACTGCTACGCCGTCCTGGGCGCGCTGCACGCGCGCTGGAACCCGGTGCCCGGCCGGTTCAAGGACTACATCGCGATGCCCAAGTTCAACATGTACCAGTCGCTGCACACCACGGTGATCGGCCCCGAGGGCAAGCCCGTGGAGATCCAGATCCGCACCCACGCCATGCACCGCCGCGCCGAGTACGGCGTCGCCGCGCACTGGAAGTACAAGGACACCGCGGTGCGCGGCGCCGGCAGCGACGGCTCGGTGGCCGACATGCCGTGGCTGCGGCAGCTCGTCGACTGGCAGCAGGAGACCCAGGACCCCGGCGAGTTCCTCGACAGCCTGCGCTTCGAGATCAACGCGCAGGAGGTGTTCGTCTTCACCCCCAAGGGGGAGGTCATCGGCCTGCCGGCCGGGGCGACGCCGATCGACTTCGCCTACGCCGTCCACACCGAGGTCGGCCACCGCACGATGGGCGCCCGGGTCAACGGTCGTCTCATCCCGCTGGAGTCCACCCTCGACAACGGCGACGTGGTGGAGATCTTCACGTCCAAGGTCGAGGGCGCCGGCCCGAGCCGCGACTGGCTGACCTTCGTCAAGAGCCCCCGAGCCCGCAACAAGATCCGCGCCTGGTTCTCCAAGGAGCGCCGCGAGGAGGCGATCGAGCAGGGCAAGGACGCCATCGCCAAGGCGATGCGCAAGCAGCACCTGCCGATCCAGCGCCTGATGTCCCACGAGTCCCTCGTCGGGGTCGCGAACGACATGCGCTACGCCGACGTCTCCGCGCTGTACGCGGCGGTGGGGGAGAACCACGTCTCGGCGCAGTCGGTGGTCGAGCGGCTGGTCACCGCGCTGGGCGGGGAGGAGGGCGCCGAGGAGGACATCGCCGAGGCGACGCTGCCCTCGCGCGCGGTGCGCCGCCCCCGCACCGGCGACCCCGGCGTGGTGGTCAAGGGCGCCGACGACGTCTGGGTGAAGCTGGCGCGCTGCTGCACGCCGGTGCCCGGTGACCCGATCGTCGGCTTCGTCACCCGCGGGCAGGGCGTCTCGGTGCACCGCGAGGACTGCGGGAACGTCGCCGGCCTGCGCACCCAGCCCGAGCGCATCGTCGAGGTGGAGTGGGACCCGAGCTCCTCGAGCGTGTTCCTCGTCCAGATCCAGGTCGAGGCGCTGGACCGCTCACGGCTGCTCTCCGACGTCACCCGCGTGCTCTCCGACAGCCACGTGAGCATCCTCTCCGCCCAGGTGACCACCTCCCGCGACCGGGTCGCGGTCTCCCGGTTCACCTTCGAGATGGCCGACCCGACCCACCTCGGGCACGTGCTCGCCGCGGTGCGCCGCGTCGACGGCGTCTTCGACGTCTACCGGCTGACGGGGAAGCGGCAGGACTGACCCGCCCGGCGCCGCCGGACGCCCCTCCACCCGCTGCGCCACCACCCGGGCGGCGGCCAGCACGCGGCGGGCGCGCCGCACCCCCGGGGACCGAGGGGCGAGCTCCAGCGCCGAGCGCACCCGCTCGGCGTCGCAGCCCGCGCGCAGCGCGGCCGCGACCCAGGTGACCGCCGCCTGCTCGCCGTCGGGGCACCAGCGCGCCACGTCGGCCGCGGTGCGGGCCGGGGAGGTGAGGGACAGACCGCTGACGACCTCGACGTCGCCCGGGCCCAGGACGAGCCCGCGCAGGCGGACGCCGTCGGGGGCGCTGCGCGACCCGCCCGCGGCTCCCGGCGGCAGGACGACGTCGACCCGCGGGCAGGTGGCGAGCAGCCCCCTCGCCCACAGCGCCGCGCCCCCCGCGATGACGCCGCTCGCCGGGACCAGCTGCGCGAGGGCGCGGCAGCGGGCGGTCGGTGAGCCGACGGCGTCCGCGGCCAGCCAGATGCCGGGGAGAGCGGGGACGAGCAGTCCCTCGCCGACCATCGCGGTCAGGACCGCCGCCGGGGCCTCGACGCCGGCGGCGAACACGTCCGCGGCGGCAGGAGCACCGCCGTCCAGCAGCCAGCGCAGGGAAGC
>NZ_JBZYWI010000157.1:0-6917 GCF_058932755.1 Quadrisphaera sp. DVD1 | reverse complement strand
GCACCGGGCCCCACGACCGCAGCGCCTCGCGCACCTGCGGGTGGGCCTCCTCGGCCAGGGCCTGCTCGTGGGCGCGGGCGAGGACGTCGTCGATCAGCACCTGCTGCCCGCTCGTGGCCGACTCCACGGCTGCCTCGACCATCGCCAGGCTCATGACGTTCTCGTGGACCTCGCCCATCGGGGCGACGCCGGTGCGCAGGGCCTCGCAGAACACCTGCAGCGACCCGCCGATGTCGCTGTAGGGCGAGCGGGGCCGCGCGGTGGCAGCGGCGTCGGCGTCCAGCACCGGCTCGTCGTCGCCGTTCCAGAGGGCGGTGCCGCGCTCGCCGCTGACCCGCCAGGTGCCGTTCCAGGAGGTCTCCGCCCCCGGGGCGCACCAGCTGCCGGTGTAGGTGTAGCGCGTCCCGCCCTCCATGGTGAACAGGGCGGTGGCGCTGGCGTCCCCGGCGTACCAGCTCCACGAGGGGTTCCACGCCTGGCAGTAGGCCGAGACGGGCTCGGCTCCCAGCAGGTAGCGGACGCTGTCGAAGGCGTGGATCGCCATGTCGACGAGCAGCGGGTGGGCCATCTCGTCGCGGAAGCCCCCGAAGCGCGGGGCCTTGAAGAACTCCGTGGTCACGGCCCCGACCGCGCCCAGGTCCTGGGCCATGCCCTGCAGCGCGGCGAGGTGGGGGTTCCACCTGCGGGACTGGCTGACCATGAACAGCTGTCCGGTGACCTCGGCAGCGGCCGCGAGCGACAGGGCGCGCGGGAGCGTGTCGGCCACGGGCTTCTCGCCCAGCACCGGCAGCCCGGCGAAGAGGGCGGCGGTGGTCACCGGGTGGTGCGCGACCGGGACGGTCACGTCGACCACCGCGCGGGCGCCGGTCTGCGCGGCGAGGGCCACGGCGTCGGGGCCCACGGGCAGGTCGGGGCGACCGAGGCCCGCCGCGGCGAGCCCGGCGGCGTCCAGGTCGAGGTCGACGATCCCGACCAGGTCGACCTCCGGCGAGGCCTCCAGGACGCCGAGCCAGGCCCGACCCATCGCGCCCGCGCCGACGGCGACGACGGGCAGGGGCTCCTGCTCGGAGGAGGGGACGACCGCGAAGGCGCTCATGCCGGCGACCCGCTCGTCTCCGCGGCCTCGTCCGCCATCGCCCCGGTGTAGTCGTGACCGGTGTGGAAGTCCCCGGTCTCGTAGCGCAGCAGCGTCGGGACGGCGCGCTCGGGGCGGTCGGTGGTGGCCCACTGGACGGCGTTCGAGATCACCCGCCGGACCCCCTCGTGGTGGTAGACGGGGTAGTCCTGGTCGCCGGGCCTGAAGTAGAAGATCTTGCCGTGCCCGCGGCGGAAGGTGCAGCCGGAGCGGAAGACCTCGCCGCCGGAGAACGTGGAGAGGAAGACCAGCTCGTCCGGGGCGGGGATGTCGAAGAACTCCCCGTACATCTCGTCCTCTTCGATGATCATGGGGTGCGGGATGCCGCGCGCGATGGGGTGCGTCGGGTCCACCGTCCACACGAGCTCGCGGTCGTGGGCGCTGCGCCAGCGCAGCGTGCACGTGGTCCCCATGAGCTTCGTGAAGATCTTCGACCAGTGCCCGGAGTGGAGCACCACCAGCCCCATGCCCGACAGCACGTGCCGGTGCACGCGCTCGACGACCTCGTCGGCCACCTCCGCGTGCGCGGCGTGGCCCCACCAGGTGAGCACGTCGGTGCCGGCCAGCACCTCCTCGGTCAGGCCGTGCTCGGGGTCGTCGAGGGTGGCGGTGCGCACGACGGCGCCGGCGCCGAGGTTCTCCTCGATCGCCTCGGCCACGGCGCCGTGCATGCCGCGCGGGTAGCGCTCGGCGACGTCGGGCTCGAGCTGCTCGTGGCGGTTCTCCCCCCACACGGTCACGCGGATGGGACGCCCGTGGGCGGCGCCGGACTCGGTCACTTCAGGCTCCAGGGGGTGCGGGGACGGGGAGGGCGGGTCACTTGACGGCTCCGCCGGTGACACCGGCGGCGACGTAGCGCTGGGCGAAGACGAGCAGGACGATCGCCGGCACGGAGGCGAGGACGGCGGTGGCCATCACCGAGCTCCAGTCGTTCACGAAGGCCCCGATGTACTGGTAGATGCCCAGGGTCACCGGGCGCACGTCCTCCGTCGTGGTGAGGGTGAGGGCGAAGAGGAAGTCGCCCCACGCGAAGAGGAACGTGAACAGCCCGGCGGTGATGAGGGCGTTGCGGCTCATCGGCAGGACGACGGAGACGAAGGCGCGGATCGCCCCGGCGCCGTCCACCCGCGCCGCCTCGATGATCGAGGGCGGGATCCCGCTCATGAAGGCGCGCATGAGGATGATCCCGAACGGGATGCCGAGCCCGGCGTCGGCGAGGATCAGGCCGGGCACGGAGTTGAGGAGGCCCAGGTCGCTGTAGGCGCTGTAGAGGGCGTTGGCCACGACGATGCCCGGCACCATCTGGGAGATGAGGATGGCGAAGAGCACGAGGTTCGCCCCCCGCACCCGGAAGTGGGCCAGCGCGTAGGCCGCCGGCGTGGCGATGAGCAGGCTGAGGGCGACGCTGCCGAGCGACACGACGAGGCTCGTCAGCAGGTTGCCGCTCTGCTCGCTGATGGCGGCGGTGTAGCCGTCGAGGGTCGGCTCGGCCGGGAACCAGGGGGTCGCCACCGCCCCGCCGCTCGACTGGAGGCTCACGTTGAGCATCCAGTACATCGGGAAGAGCATCACCGCGATGATCGTGGTGCCGATCGCGGTGCTGCCCCAGGAGCCGCTCTTGCGCGGCGCCACGCGGTGCGCGTGCACGGGCGGGGCGACGGTCTGGGCCGCTGCGGTCATGAGGGCCTCACTCGTCCACGGCGCGCCGGTTGGCGCGCAGGTAGAGGATCGCGAACGCCAGGGAGATGACGATGAGGATGTTGCCCATCGCGGCGCCCTGGCCGAACTCGAACTGGCGGAAGGACAGCTGGTAGGACTGCGTGGCCAGGGTCTGGGTCGCGTTGGCCGGCCCGCCCCCGGTGAGCCCGAGGATGATGTCGAGCACCTTCAGCGTGTAGACGACCCCGAGCACGAGGACGACGGTCACCACGGGCCGCAGCAGCGGCCAGGTGATGTGCTTGAAGGCGCTCCAGCCGGTCGCGCCGTCGAGCGCTCCGGCCTCGTAGAGCTCCTCCGGGATCTCCTGCAGGCCGCCGTAGAGGATCGTGGTGTTGAACGGGATCCCGATCCAGATGTTGACGACGATCACGGCGACCAGCGCCAGGGAGGTGCTGGTCAGCCAGCCGGGCCGCCCGTCGACGAGCGGCAGGGCGTCCAGGGCGCGGTTGAGGGCCCCGTTGTCGCGGTCGAGCATCCAGCGCCACACCGCCGAGGAGACGATCAGCGGCACCAGCCACGGCAGCAGGAGGAGCGAGCGCAGCAGCCCCGACAGCGGGAAGCGGCGCCGGAAGAACAGCGCGATGCCCAGGCCGATGAGGAACTGCCCCACGATCGACCCCACGGTGAAGACCACGGTGTTGATCACCGCCCGGGAGAAGACCGCCGAGCCGATGACCTCGCCGTAGTTGGCCAGGCCCACCCACGGCGCCTCACCGGTGAAGAAGGTGGACGTCGTGTAGTCCTGGAAGCCCATGACGACGTTCTTGACCACGGGGTAGCCGAAGAACAGCGCCAGGTAGGCCAGCGCCGGGACGAGGAAGGCGATCTCCAGGAGCCGGCTGCGCCCGCGGGGGGTGCTCCACCCGCTCCTGCGGCGGGCGGGGGCGGGCGGGCCCGCGCCCCGGCCGGTGGCCGCCGGGCGGTCGAGGACGTCGGCCACGGCTCAGCCGTCCTGCGCCTGCTGCAGGGCCTGCTCGGGCGTCATGCCGCCGACCAGGGCGTTCTGCACGGCCGTGTAGATCTTCGTCGCCGCGTCCGGCCAGGCCTCACCGAGCTCACCGGTGCGCGCGCGCAGGTCGGGCACCTGCTCGGCGAAGGGTGCCAGCGGCGGGTTGGCCGCCACCGCCTGCTCGCTCAGGTCGGGCTGGGTGGGCACGGTGTCGCGCTCGCTCGACATCTTGAGGACGTTCTCGTCGGAGTTGAGGCACTGCAGGACCTCGGCCGCCTTCTCCTGCTTGGCCTCGTCGCCCGTCTGCGGCAGGGTCCAGGTCTCCCCGCCGAAGGGCGAGACGACGGTGCCGCCCGCGGTGGGGGCCGGGATCGGGACCACGGCGTAGTTCAGGCCCTCGGTCTCGTCGAGCACCGGGAACTGCCACGGGCCGTTGACCTGCATCGCGGCGTTGCCGGCGGCGAACTGGTCGTTCACGTCGGCCTGGGTCCAGTTGACCACCGACGTGGAGGCCGAGCCGCTGTCGACCAGGTCGACCCACAGCTGCAGCGCCTCGGCGGTCTCCGGCGTCGCGATGTCCTTCTCGTCACCGCCGTTGGACCACATGAAGGGCAGGAACTGCCAGGTGCCCTCGTACGTGTTGATGCCGGAGAACGCGACGCCGTAGCGGCCGTCCCGGGTCAGGGCGGCCGCGGCCGTCTTGAGCTCGTCCCACGTGGTGGGGGGCTGGACGCCCGCCTCGGCGAGCGCGTCCTCGTTGTAGAACAGGGCCAGGGTGTTGGTGACCGGCTGCAGGCCGTACAGCTCGCCCTCGAAGCTGGACGCCTGGACGACGCCCTCGGCGTAGCCCTCGCCCGTGATGCCGAACTGGCTGAGCGGGGTGAGGGCGCCCGAGGCCGCGATCTGCTGCAGGTCGGGGTTGTCGAGCATGAGGATGTCGGGCAGCGTCCGCGAGGAGCTCTGCTGCAGGACCGTGGTGATCAGGTCGCCACCGGGGACGACCTGCCGCTCGATGCTCACGCCGGCCTCCTCGCCGCAGGCCTCGAGGATCTCCTGGTAGACGGTCTTGTCCGGCTCGTTGTTGTAGTAGTCGAGCACCCGCAGGGTGTCGGCGTCCCCGCCGCCACCGCCACCGGTGCCGCCTCCACCGCCGCCTCCGCAGGCGGCGAGCCCCAGGGGCAGGGCGAGCGCCGCGGCTGCGGCCAGGGTGGTCCGTCGGTGCACTGCTCCACGTCGAGCCATGTCCGGTTCCCTTCCTGTGCGCCGGCTGCTCCGCCGGCGCCGTCTCCTGGGGACGTCGGTGTCGCCCAGGTCGTCGATGCGTATCGATGGGTGCGGGTCGAGGCCCCGGGGTGCGGGCCGGGTCGGTGGGCTAGGGGTGGTGCGTCGGGAACGACGCGCTGGTCTCGCGCCGCGTCAGGCGGGGGCTGATCAGCTGGACGCCCGGCGGCTCGTCGGTCGCGTCCCGCTCGATCATCTGGAAGAGCGTCTGCACGGCCCGCCGGGAGACGTCCCGCGGCTCCAGGGAGACGTTGGTGACCGGCGGCTGAGTGACCTGCGCCGCGGCGTCGGTGCACACCGCCACCACCGAGACGTCCCGGCCGGGCTGGACGCCCCGCTCCGTGAGCAGGTGCAGGGTCGGGTGGACGGCCGCGGCGGCGGAGACGACCAGCCCGAGCCCGTGCGTGCCACCGGCCAGGGCCAGGTCCAGGGCGTGGCGGACGCCGTCGCGGGTGGGCTCGACGGGCTGGACGACGTCGAGGGGGATCCCCAGGTCGAGCGCGGCGGCGCGGGCCGCCCCCTCGAAGCGGCGCACGTAGTTGGCGTCGCGCCCGATCGACTCCGCGGAGCGGCCGAGCAGGACGACCCGCTCGTGCCCGGTGCGGACCAGGTCCTCGACGGCCAGGCGGGCGGCCTCCTCGAAGCTGACGTCGACGCAGGGGAGCCCGGCGGGGTCGTCGGGCACGCCGATGAGGAGCACCGGCACGCGCAGGTCCTTGGCGACGGCGATCCGCGGGTCGCGCGCCTCGAGCTCCATGAGGACGATCGCGTCGCACAGCCGCCGCCCCTCGAGGCGGGTGAGCGCGCTGGGGCCCTCGTCGGCGGTGACCAGCAGGACGTCGAAGTCGTGCTCGCGCGCCCCGCTGGTGATGATCTCGATGAACGGCAGGAGGCTGGAGGTGTCGGCGGCCGGCCCGAACGGCACGACCAGGCCGATCACCTGGGTGCGCTGGCTGGCCAGGGCGCGGGCACCGGCGTTCGGCTGGTAGGTCAGCTCCTCGATCGCCGCCTCGACCCGCTTGCGCACCGCCTCGGAGATCGGGCGCCGGCCGGACATGACGTAGGAGACGGTGCTCTGCGACACCCCGGCCGCGCGGGCGACGTCACGGCTCGTCGGCACTGGGCACCCCCTCCGATCGTCATCGATACGGATCAACGATCGGAACAGTAGCCAGTGGCGGCGACCGTGCGCAATGGTCGCGACCGGCCTCCTCGCCCTGGCCCCGGGTCAGCCGGACGGGCGCTCGCCGGCCGCCGCGCGCGCCGCCTCGTCGTGGGCCAGCAGCGCCACGTGCAGGGCCGTGCGCGACTCCGCGCCGGCGAGGTCGACGCCGAGCACGCGCTCGAGCGCCGCCAGGCGGGCGTAGAGGGCCGGGCGGCTGAGGTGGGTGCGCCGGGCCAGCTCGGTCTTGTTGCCGCCGACCTCGAGGTGCTGGCGCAGCAGGTCCAGCAGCCCGTCGCGGTGCGCCGCGTCGTGCTGCAGGAGCCGGTGCAGCTCGGACTCGGCGAAGGCCTGGACCCGGGGGTCCTCGCGCAGCAGCGAGAGCAGGCCGCGCAGCCGCAGGTCGCTGCTGCGGGCGAACGGCCGGGGCGGGACGCCGGCCGCGGAGGCGACCTCGGCGACGTGCCCGGCCTCGCGCAGGGCCGGCCCGGCCTCGAGCAGGGACGCCGCCGCCCGGCCCACCCCGACCGTGCCCGGGCCCAGGCCCGGGGCGTCGGCGAGCTGGGCGTGCACGGCGGTGGCGAGGCGGTCCAGGAGCCGGTCGGCGGCCACTGCGGCGTCGCGCGGGGCGCGAGGGCCGTCGGGGGCGGCGACCAGCGCGACCACCTGGG
>NZ_JBZYWI010000156.1:0-6943 GCF_058932755.1 Quadrisphaera sp. DVD1 | reverse complement strand
CAGCCGCTGCTCCGCCCGCCGCCGCCGCCGCCGGGCCGCCCGGCGCACCAGCGGGGCGCTGAGCGCGGAGAGCAGCAGGCCGGCGAGCACCCCGACGACGAGCAGCACGGTGGGCACGGGCACGTCGAACGGCTCGGCGCCCCAGCGCGGCACCCCGGGCTGGGGCAGCTGCAGCCAGCCCAGCACCCCCAGGCCCAGCAGCCACAGCCCGCCGACGACCACGGCCAGGGCGAGCACGAGCTGCACCGCCGCCACGAGGGAGTACCAGCGCGGCGCCCGCTGCTCCAGCGGCACCGACTGCACGGCCTGGTCGAGGGCGTCGGCCAGGTCCTCGCTGGCCGGCGCCGCCGCGGTGCGCACGGAGTCCGCCCACCGCGGCGGCAGCTCGGCCGCGGCGGAGCCGGCGACCCGGCGCGAGGCGGCGGCCACCTGCGCCCGCTGCGCCGGGGACGGCTCGGGCAGGGAGGTGCGGCTCAGGCGGCGCAGGGCCTCCTCCGCGCCGTCGTCGACCGCGGAGCCGGACCCGCGGGCCAGGCGGAAGCGGCGCACCGGGTCCGGGCGCAGCCGGCGCACCCAGCGGGTGAACGGCCAGCCGGTGCGCCCGCGCCCGCGGCGCACCTCCGAGCGGCGGACGGCGTCCAGCACGGTCGGCACGCCGGCCGCCTGGGCCAGGGCGTCGACGAGCTGCTCCGCCCCCGCGACCGTCGCGGGGTCGGGCTCGCCGTCGGCGACGCCGGCGCGCAGGGCCGTGACCGAGCGGGCGAGGTCGGCCTCGGTGCGCTGCCGGGCGGCGGTGCGCTCCTGGACGATGCCGGTGAGCAGCTCGCGGAGCTCGCCCACGCCCTCGCCGGTGCGCGCCGAGGTGCGCAGGATCCGCACCCGGTCCAGGCCGTCGGCGACGAGCAGGCGCTGCAGGTCGGCGGCGCAGGCGTCCGCCGCGGCCGGCTCGAGCCGGTCGACCTGGTTGAGCACGACGAGGACGACGTCCTGGTGGCCGGCGAGGGCCTGCAGGTAGCCGGTGTGCAGGGCGTCGTCGGCGTACTTCTGCGGGTCGACCACCCACACGAGCAGGTCGACGAGGCCCACGAGGCGGTCGACCTGCAGGCGGTGGGCGACGGCGGTGGAGTCGTGGTCGGGCAGGTCGAGGAGCACCAGGCCCTCCAGCGGGGCCTCGGCGGCGGCGTCGTCGAGCTCGCTGACCCGCTCGGTGCGGTGCCGGCGCGGCACCTCCAGCCAGTCGAGGAGGGAGTCGGGCACCTCGCCCCACACGCACGCGGTGGGCGCGTCGGTGGTCGGGCGGCGGACGCCGACCTGCGCGACCTGCAGGCCGGCCAGGGCGTTGAACAGGCTCGACTTGCCGCTGCCGGTGGCCCCGGCGAGCGCGACCACGGAGGCGTCGGCCGCCGCGCCGAGCCGCTCCTGGGCGCGGGCGAGGACGGCGCGCGCGGCGGCGGCGTCGGAGGGGTCGAGCTGCTCGCCGCCGGTGGCTAGCGCCTCCTCCAGCGCTGCCAGCTCGGCCGGCAGCCCCTGCGCGGGGACGTCGGGGGTGCGGGTGGCGGTGGCCGTCACGTGCTGTGCTCCGTCGGGTCTTCGCTCGCGCGCGGGGTCGGGTCGTCGGGGGCGCCGGTCCTGGACTCGGCGCGCTGCACCTCCGCGACGGCCGCCCGCAGGCGGACGCCGAGCGGCCCGGCCGGGGTGCTGGCCTCCGTGACGGCGCTGGCCCCGGTCGGCGGCACGAGGGCGGCGAGCACCGCGCGCTCGCGGTCGAGCAGCTCCTGCACGCGCCGCACGAGGTCCGCGCGGGCGGCCTGGGCCAGCTCGCGCACGGCCTGGTCGCCGAAGACAGCGTCGAGCACCTGCTGGGCCAGGGCCGCGGTGCCCGCGGCGATGCCCGCCTCGGCGCCGGTCAGCCCGGCGCTGCCGGCGAAGACCACGAGCATGAGGACGGCGCCCGCGCCGGCCACGCCGAGGGACAGGACCAGGGCCCGGCTGCGGCGGCCCTCGCCCTCGGCGCGCACGAGCTCGAGCACGTGGCCCTGCCAGTCGCGCACCAGGCGCTCGACGTCGTCGCCGAACGCCTCGGGCAGGCGCGGGTCGACGTCCGCGGGGTCGGCGCGGGCGAGGATCTCCGCACCCGAGCGGCGGGCCCGCCAGCGCAGCAGCGCGCCCTCGCGCGCAGCGCCCGCGGCGTCGATCACGAGGGAGGCGACGCCCCCGACGAGGGCCTCGCCGAGGCGCTCTGCCGGCGCGGGGCGGCCGCGCACGGCGGCCACGATCCGGTCGCGCAGGCGGCCGACCCCGGCCTGCAGGTTGCGGAACAGCTCGCCCGTGCCGACGAACTCCTGCCAGCGGGCGAGCACCTCCCCGCGCAGGAGGCTGCCGTCGGACAGGTGGTCGGCCAGGCTCGTCGTCGCGCCGGCGTAGGCGGCGTCGAGGTCGGCGAGCAGGGCGGCGGCCTCGCGGTCCTGCGCGTCGGCGGCCTCGGCCAGGCGCGGCACGCGCACCGCCAGGGACGCGAGCGCGCCGCGCAGGGTGCGGCGCACGACGACGTCGCGGCTGCGCGCGTCAGCGCCGATCCCGGCCAGCCAGCGCCGCAGCGGGGCGAGCTGGGCCTCGGGCAGCAGGCCGTCCTCCAGCTCGGACTCCACGAGGCTGAACAGCGGCGCCGTGGTCAGGCCCGCGTCGTGGAGCATCCGCGCCAGGTCGGCGCGCACCTCGCCCACCGCCTCGGCGGGCACGCGGTCGAGGACGACGGCCACGGCGGTGCCGCGCTCGGTGGCGGTGCGCAGCACCTCCCACGGCACGGCGTCGGCGTAGCGGGACGCGGTGGTGACGAACAGCCACAGGTCCGCGGCCCCGAGCAGCTGGACGGCGAGGTCGCGGTTGGCCTCCACGACCGAGTCGACGTCGGGGGCGTCGAGCAGCGCGAGGCCGGGCGGGAAGCCCTCGTCCGGCACCAGGTGCAGGCCGGAGATCGCCGGTGAGCGGCGGGTCGGCTGCTGCTCGGGGCCGGTGGCGCCGGTGGAGCGCGCCAGGGTGGGCAGCACCTCGCGGGAGGTGAACCAGGCGGTGTCGGCGGGCGCGTGCACGAGCACCGGCTGGCGGGTGGTCGGGCGCAGGACGCCGGGCTGGCTCACCTGCCGGCCGACGAGGGAGTTCACGAGCGTGGACTTGCCGGCCCCGGTCGAGCCGCCGACGACGGCGAGCAGCGGGGCGTCCAGGCGGCGCAGGCGGGGCAGGAGGTAGTCGTCGAGCTGGGCCAGCAGGCGCGTGCGCTCGGCGCGGGGGGTCTCGACACCGTCGACCCGCAGGGGCAGGCTGAGCGCGGAGACCTCAGTGCGCAGCGCCTCGACGGCGCCCAGCAGCGCCACCGCTCCCGGGGCGGGGGCCGGCGTCGCCGTGCCTGCAGGAGAGCTCACAGGGCCAGCCTGCCTGCAGGGCCCTCGTCCGTCCAACGCCGGGCACGTCGCAGCCAGCGACCACCTACGCTGCGCACGGCACCTGCTCCGGCCGGCGCCAGGCCCTCGTAGCTCAGTGGATAGAGCACCGGACTTCTAATCCGACGGTCGCAGGTTCGAATCCTGCCGGGGGCGCCGCGACTCCCGCGCCGAGGTCGGCCGTGGCGCTCGAGGTGCCACCTCCTCGAGGCGGCACGCGCCTCCGCCCGCCCCGACGAGGCGGGCAGGCGGAGGCGCGCTCGCTCCTCAGGCCGATCTCGGCATCGGCACGGGCACCGCGCAGGGGACGAGGCGCACCGGCGTCCGTCCGAGCCGCGACCAGCTGGAGCCGTTCCACACGTGGGTGGCCTCCACGCTCCAGGTGCCGCATCTGATGACCATGCGCTCCTCGGAGGGCACGGCGGGGTCGAAGTAGAGGTCGCCAGGATTCTGATCCAGGCCACGCTGCCCAGTTCTCATCGCCCCAAGGTAGGCAGGCGCCGCCGAAAGCCCCGGCGCCACGCCGGAGGGGCCTCCTCGAGCGGTGTAGCGTCGCGAGCAGCCCCACACCGGGGCCACAGCCCTGCCGCTCGCGGTGGGAGATCGGCGGTCCCCATGGGGAGCCCCTCCACGTCCAGCCCGGCGAGCACCTCGTGAAGCGCACCGCACCGCGGGTCACCGCACCCGGCCGGCTGCGCTCCGCGGCGCTGCAGCCGCCCCTGTCGTGGCTGACGAGCGCGGTGCCCACCCGCGACGTCGTGCACGTCCACGTGCGCCAGGCGATCGGACGCCGCACCTACCTGGAGCTGGCGCAGCGCGCGGGGGCGAGCGCCTCCAGCGCCAGCGACCTGGCCACCGCGCAGAGCTTCTGGCGCTGCGTGACGTGCGGGGGCTTCGGCGGGTCCGCGGTGGCGGGCAGGCCGGACTGAGCCCGACGCCGTCCCCCAGGCGGGGACGGCCCTCCGCGAGGACCCGCCGCCCGGCTGGGGGGGCCGCCGGGCGGCGGGCTGCGGTGATCATGGCGCAGGCGCCTGTGCGCGCGCTGCGTCCGGGCCGGGAGCTCCCTGCACCCCGCGCGGCCTGACTCACAGGAACCGCTCAGGGAATCCGAGGACGAGGCACAGGAGCGCGCGCGAAGGTGCTCGCATGACCTCCTCGAGCACCGCCCCCTCCCCCCGCCAGGAGCTGCGCCGCGCCGACGGCGCGCCGGTGCGGGTGCTCGTGGTGGACGACGAGCCCACCCTGTCCGACCTGCTCCAGATGGCGCTGCGGTACGAGGGCTGGGAGGTGCGCACCGCGGCCGACGGCCAGAGCGCGCTGCGCGCGGCCCGCGACTTCCGCCCCGACGCCGTCGTGCTCGACGTGATGCTGCCCGACATGGACGGGCTGGCGGTGCTGCACCGCCTGCGCGCCGACGGCCGCGACCTGCCGGTGCTCTTCCTCACCGCCAAGGACGCGGTGGAGGACCGCGTCGCCGGCCTCACCGCCGGCGGCGACGACTACGTCACCAAGCCGTTCAGCCTCGAGGAGCTCATCGCGCGCCTGCGCGGGCTGATCCGGCGCACCACCACGGCCACCGCCGCGGCCGACCCGCAGCTGGTCGTGGGCGGCCTCGTGCTCGACGAGGACAGCCACGAGGTGTGGCGCGACGGCGAGGCCGTGGAGCTGACCGCGACGGAGTTCGAGCTGCTCCGGTTCTTCATGCGCAACCCCCGCCGCGTGCTGAGCAAGGCGCAGATCCTCGACCGGGTCTGGAACTACGACTTCGGCGGCCAGGCCAACATCGTCGAGCTCTACGTCTCCTACCTGCGCAAGAAGATCGACGCCGGCCGCACGCCCATGATCCACACCATGCGCGGCGCCGGGTACGTGCTCAAGCCCGCCCCGTGACGGCTCGCTGGACGGCGGGGTGGACGCTGCGCCGGCGCCTGCTGGTCGGCGTCCTGGCCCTGCTGGCCGCGGTCAGCGCGGTGATCGGGGTCGTCAGCGTCGTCACCCTCGACCGGGTCCTCATGGACCGCCTGGACTCCTCGCTGACCACGGCGGTCGAGCGCTCCAGCAGCGCGGCCGACCGCGGGGGCCCCGAGCGGGCCGGGGACGCCGGCTCCCCGCCGTCCCAGGCCGACGACGACGGCCGCCCGGGCCCGGAGTTCCTGCTCGCCCCGGGCCAGGCCGAGGACACCCTCGGGGCGATCCTCACCGACGGGCGGGTGCAGCGCGCCGCCGTGCTGGACAGCACGGGCACCCCGCAGGCCCTGACCGCGGGGCAGAGCGCGGCGCTGGCCACGGTGCCCGTCGACGGGGAGCCGCACACGGTCGACCTCGGCGGCGACCTCGAGGAGTACCGCCTCGTGGCCACCGAGGGCCGCGGCGGCGAGACGCTGGTCACCGGCCTGTCGCTGAGCGGCGTGCGCGCCACCGTCGCGCAGGTCGCGGCCGTGATCGCCGCCGTCGTCGTCCTCGGCCTCGTGGCCGCGGCCGGCGTGGGCGCCTGGGTCGTCCGCGGCGCGCTGCGCCCCCTGAACCGCGTGGCCGCCACCGCCGCGCACGTCGCCGAGCTGCCCCTGGACCGCGGCGAGGTCGCCCTCGCCGTCCGGGTGCCCGATCAGGACACCGACCCCCGCACCGAGGTCGGGCGGGTCGGCGCGGCGCTGAACCGCATGCTCGGGCACGTCGCCGCGGCCCTGACCGCGCGCCAGGCCAGCGAGAACCGCGTGCGCCAGTTCGTCGCCGACGCCAGCCACGAGCTGCGCACCCCGCTGGCGGCCATCCGCGGCTACGCCGAGCTGACCCGGCGCGGGCGGCACGAGCTGCCGCCCGACGTCGTCCACGCCCTCGGCCGGGTGGAGTCCGAGGCGAAGCGGATGACCTCCCTCGTCGAGGACCTCCTGCTGCTCGCCCGGCTGGACTCCGGCCCCGCCATCGAGCGCGCCCCCGTCGACCTCACCGCGCTCGTCGTCGACGCCGTCAGCGACGCCCACGTCACCGGCCGCGACCACCGCTGGGACCTCGACCTGCCGCCCGAGCCGGTCGTCGTCGTCGGCGACGCCGCCCGGCTGCACCAGGTGGTCGCGAACCTCCTCGCCAACGCCCGGGTGCACACCCCGGCCGGCACGACGGTGACCGCGGCGCTGGCGGTGGTCCCGGGGACGCCGAGCGAGCCGGCGCGGGCCGCGCTGACCGTGACCGACGACGGGCCGGGCATCCCCGCCGAGCTGCTCCCCCGCGTCTTCGCGCGCTTCGCCCGCGGTGACTCCTCCCGGTCCCGCGCCGCGGGCAGCACCGGCCTGGGGCTGGCGATCGTCGCCGCGGTGGTCGAGGCCCACGGCGGCCGCGTCGACGTCGACAGCCGTCCCGGCCGGACGGCGTTCACCGTGACCCTGCCCCTGGCGCCGGAGCCCGCCGCCTGAGGTCCCAGCGGACTCCCAGGGGGCGCCAGGGTCGGTCACAGCCAGCGCTGTGAGCCTCAGGCATGCCCGACGAGCCCGCCTCGACGCCCTCCCGGC
>NZ_JBZYWI010000155.1:0-7062 GCF_058932755.1 Quadrisphaera sp. DVD1 | reverse complement strand
CGAAGGCCGCGTTGGCCGCGGCGCTCAGGTGCGGGAAGAGCAGCGGCTCCTGGGCCAGCAGCGCCGTGGCGCGCCGGTGCGGGGGCACCCAGGCGCCGGTCGCGGTGTCGACCAGCACCTCCCCGTCGAGGACGACGCGGCCCGCGTCGGGGCGCAGCAGGCCCGCCAGCAGGGCCAGCAGGCTCGACTTCCCCGCCCCGTTGGGGCCGAGGACGGCGACCACCTCCCCCGGCGCGACGGCGAGGTCGACGTCCAGGCCCCGAGCGCCCAGGACGAGGCGCGCGGCCAGGCCGGTCACCGCAGCGCCGGGCGGCCGCGGGTGGCCACGACGACGACCACCGCCACGACGACGAGGACCAGCGACAGGGCGACGGCGGCGTCGGGGTCCTCCTCCCGCTGCAGGTAGACCTCCAGCGGGAGGGTGCGGGTGACGCCCTGCAGGCTCCCGGCGAAGGTGAGCGTGGCCCCGAACTCCCCCAGCGAGCGGGCGAAGGCGAGCACCGTCCCGGAGGCCAGCCCGGGCAGCACCAGCGGCAGGGTGACCCGGCGCAGCACGGTGGTGGGCCGGGCGCCGAGGGTGGCCGCCACGGCCTCGTAGCGCTGACCGGCGGTGGCCAGCGCCCCCTCGAGGCTGAGCACGAGGAAGGGCAGCGCCACGAAGGCCTGCGCGAGGACGACCGCGGTGGTGGAGAAGGCCACCTGCACGCCCAGGACCTCCAGGTGCTGGCCGACCAGGCCACGGCGCCCGAACGTGTAGAGCAGCGCCAGGCCCCCGACGACGGGCGGGAGGACGAGCGGCACGAGCACCAGCGAGCGCAGCAGCCGCAGCCCCGGGAACGACGCGCGGGCGAGCACCAGCGCGAGCGGCACGCCCACCAGCAGGCACAGCAGGGTGCTCGCGGTGGCGGTCCGCAGGCTGAGCACGAGCGCGTCGCGCGAGGCCGGGGACGTCACCAGGGCGCCGAAGGCGCGCCAGGGCACCCGCGCCACCAGGCCGGCCAGGGGCAGCAGCACGAGCGCGGTCCCCGCCGCCGCCGGCAGCCACACCCACCGGGGCAGCGAGCTCATGCGGCGCTCACGAGGCGGCCGGGGGCTCCGGGGGCAGCCCGAAGCCCGCCGCGGCCAGCACCGCGCGGCCGGTCCCACCCGTGACGAGGTCGGTGAACTGCTGGGCCAGGCGCGGCGAGCCGGCGTCCGGCAGCACCGCGATCGGGTAGTCGTTGACCACCTGGCCGGCCTCGGGGAAGGGCACGGCCGCGACCCGCTCGGCGGCCGCGGCGGCGTCGGTGGCGTAGACCAGCCCGGCGTCGGCCTCGCCGGCCGCCACCTTCGCCAGGACGTCGGTCACCGACGCCTCCTCGCTGCGCGGCGACAGCGCGGTGCCGGTCACCTCCTCGACCGCGCGGGCGGCGGCCCCGCAGGGCACCTGCTCGGCGCACACGACGACGGCGAGGTCGGGGTCGGCGAGGTCCGCGAAGGAGGTGACGCCCGCGGGGTTCCCGGGCGCGGTGATGATCGTCAGCGTGTTCGTGGCGAACAGCGCCGGCTGCTCGGGGGCGAGGCCGTCGCGGGCGAGGCGCTGCATCGTCGCGGTGTCCGCCGTGGCGAGGACGTCGGCCGGGGCCCCCTCGCTCACCTGGCTGACCAGGTCGCCGGACCCGGCGAAGCTGAAGGAGACCTCCACGCCCGGGTGCGCGTCCTCGAAGCGCTGCCCCAGCTCGGTGAACGCCCCGCGCAGGGACGCCGCCGCGAAGACCGTCACCTCCCGCTCCTGCGCGCCGCCGGCGTCCCCGCTGGCGCTGCCGCCGCAGCCGCCGAGGAGCAGCACCCCCGCGACGGCGGCCGGCGCCCCGCGGGCGGCCCTCACGACGCGCCCCGCGGCGTCTCGACGACCACGGTCGTGGCCTTGACGACGGCCACCGCCACCCGCCCGGGCTCGAGCTCCAGCTCGCGCGCGGCCTCGCTGCTCATGAGCGAGACCACGGTGTGCGCCCCGCACTGGAGCTCGACCTGGGCCATCACGCCGTCGGCGACCACCCGGGTGACGAGGCCGACGAACCGGTTGCGGGCCGAGCGGGCGACCCCCGAGGGGTCGGGCACCGGGGGCGCGGCGCGCTCGCGGGCGAAGGCCGCCAGCGCCGCGCCGTCGACCACGCGGCGCCCCGCGTCGTCACGGGCCTCGGGCAGGGCGCCGGTCTCGACCCAGCGGCGCACGGTGTCGTCGCTCACGCCGAGGAGCTGGGCGGCCTCGCGGATCCGGAACTGCGGCACGATCCGCACCATACCGCCGCAGGAGCCGCCCCGGGGCGCCAGTTCCCCCGCACGCGCGGAGCTCCACGACCCCCGGCGTGCTCGTTCCGCACTCCTCCGGAGGAGTGCGGTTCCGGGGCCCCTGCGAGCAGCACTCCCCCGGAGGAGTGCGGTCAGGGGTGGACGGACGGGCGCGGCCGCGGTCGGATGGGGTCGCCGGTGGCCGTCGTGGCCGCGGGCCGAGAGAGGGAGTGCGGCATGGGTGGTCTGGTGCGGCCCCGGTCCGGGCGCGTCGTGGCGGGGGTGTGCGCGGCGCTGGCCCGCCGCTTCGGGCTGAGCGCGACGCTGGTGCGGGCCCTGTTCGTCGTCTCGATCGTGCTCCCGGGGACCCAGGTGCTGGTGTACCTGGTGCTGTGGCTGCTCATCCCCGAGGAGGGCTCGCGCCGCGCCTGAGCGCTCGGCGGCCCAGCGCGGGACCGCAGCGCCGCCGCCGGCCGGGATTGCGGCCCCGGGTCAGGAGCGGTAGGACGACGCCCATGCACCCACGCGCCGGCCAGCAGGCCCGCCCCGAGGACCTCGTCGACCTGGACGCGCTGCTGCGCGCGTACACCGACGTCTCCCCCGACCCCAGCGACCCCGCCCAGCGGGTCGTCTTCGGCACCTCGGGGCACCGCGGGTCCAGCCTGGACGGCGCCTTCAACGAGGCGCACATCCTCGCCACCACCCAGGCGATCGTCGAGCACCGCGCCGGCCAGGGCGTGAGCGGGCCGCTGCTGGTCGGCCGCGACACGCACGGGCTGTCCGAGCCGGCGTGGCGCACCGCGCTCGAGGTGCTCGTCGCCAACGACGTGCAGGTGCTCGTCGACTCCCGCGACGGCTACACCCCGACCCCGGCGGTCTCCCACGCGATCCTGCGCCTGAACCGCGAGGGCGCGGCCGGCTCCGCCGACGGCATCGTCGTCACCCCCTCGCACAACCCCCCGCGCGACGGCGGCTTCAAGTACAACCCGCCCACGGGCGGCCCGGCCGGCTCCGAGGCGACGTCAGCGATCGCGGCGCGCGCCAACGAGCTGCTGGAGAACGGGCTGGACGGCGTCCGCCGGATCCCCTTCGAGCGCGCCCGGGCGCAGGCCGGCGAGTACGACTTCCTCGCGCACTACGTCGACGACCTGCCCAGCGTCCTGGACCTGGAGGCGGTGCGCCGGGCCGGCGTCCGGATCGGCGCCGACCCGCTCGGCGGGGCGAGCGTGGGCTACTGGGGCGAGATCGCCGACCGGCACGGCCTGGACCTCACCGTCGTCAACACCACCGTCGACCCCCGCTGGGCGTTCATGCCGCTGGACGCCGACGGCAAGATCCGGATGGACTGCTCCTCCCCCTCCGCGATGGCGAACCTGCGGCGCGCCATGGAGGGCGGTGGCTCCTCCGGCGCGCCCTACGACATCGCCACCGGCAACGACGCGGACGCCGACCGGCACGGGATCGTCACGCCCGACGGCGGGCTGATGAACCCCAACCACTACCTCGCCGTGGCGATCTCCTACCTGTTCACCCACCGAGCCGGCTGGGGCGCCGACGTCGCCGTCGGCAAGACCCTCGTCTCCTCCTCGATGATCGACCGGGTGGTCGCCTCCCTCGGCCGGCGCCTGCTCGAGGTGCCGGTGGGGTTCAAGCACTTCGTGCCGGGCCTGCTCGACGGCAGCGTCGGCTTCGGCGGCGAGGAGTCCGCGGGGGCCTCGTTCCTGCGGACCGACGGCACCGTGTGGACGACGGACAAGGACGGCCTGCTCCTGGCCCTGCTGGCGAGCGAGGTCCGCGGGACGACCGGGCGCAGCCCCAGCGAGCTCTACGCCGACCTCGTCGCCGAGCACGGCGACCCCGCGTACGCCCGGGTCGACGCCCCGGCCACCCGCGAGGAGAAGGCCCGGCTGGCGGCGCTGAGCCCGCAGGACGTCACCGCCGGCGAGCTGGCCGGGGAGCCGATCACCGCCGTGCTCACCGAGGCGCCGGGCAACGGCGCCCCGATCGGCGGCCTCAAGGTGGTCACCGAGAACGCCTGGTTCGCGGCCCGGCCCTCCGGGACCGAGGACGTCTACAAGATCTACGCGGAGTCCTTCCGCGGGCAGGAGCACCTGCGCGAGGTCCAGGGCCAGGCGAGGGACGTGGTGGCCAGCGCCCTGTCCGCCTGAGACAGTGTGCGGATGCGCACGCGGGGTGACAGGTCAGTCACGTCGTCGGTCCTGGGAACCGGCGTGTGGGGGCCGCTCCTCCTCGGCGCGGCCATCCTGGCGCTCGACCTCGTGCAGGGCCCGGGCATCCACAACGTCGGCCTGCTCGCCGCCGTCCCGCTCGCCGCGGCGGCCCTCGTCGGGCCGCTGGGCACCGCCGTCCACGGGCTCGTGGCGGCCGGCCTCGGCTTCGCGCTGGGCGGCGTCGAGGGCGCGCGCAGCGGCGCGGGGGCGGTCGAGGGGGCGCTGAGCTCCCCGCAGCTGGTGCGCGTCGCGATGGTCCTCGTGCTGTCGCTGCTCGCCGTCGGGGTGGCCCTGCACCGGGTGCGCCTCGAGCGGCGGGCGCGGGCGGTCGCCGCCGTGGCCGACAGCGCCCAGCTCGCCATCCTCGGCCCGCTGCCGCCGGTGGTCGGCGGCCTGGAGTGCGCCAGCGTCTACCTCTCGGCGACCTCCGAGGCCCGCATCGGCGGCGACCTCGTCGAGGTGCTCGAGACGCCCTTCGGGGTGCGCGCGGTCGTCGGTGACGTCCGCGGCAAGGGGATGGAGGCGGTGCGCCTCTCCGGCCGCGTGCTCGGCTCCTTCCGCGAGGCGGCGTTCGAGCTGGAGGACCTCACCGCGGTGGCCGCCGCGATGGACCGCACGGTGCGCCGCGTCGCGGACGCCGAGGGGTTCGTCACCGCGGCCCTGGTGCAGGTCGACGCCGCCACCGGGGACGTCGTGACGCTCTGCTGCGGGCACCCCGCCCCGATGGTCGTCGACCCGTCCGGCGCCCCGGCCCGCGAGGTGGCCGTGCGCCCGTCCCCGCCGCTGGGCATGTTCGAGCTCGACGGCCCCCCGGAGCCCGCCCGGTCGCACCTGGCGCCCACCGACCGCCTCGTCCTCGTCACCGACGGCCTCCTGGAGGCGCGCCGGCCCAGGCTGCTCTCCCGGCGCGCGTCCGGCCCGTTCCTGCCCGCCCAGGAGGTGCTCGGCGCCGCCCTGGCCACGGGGCCGCTGAGCACGGGCCTGTCGGACGTCGTGGCCCGCGCCCGCCGCTGGGCGCGCGGGCGCCTGGACGACGACCTCGCCGTCCTCGTGCTGCAGCGCGCCGGCGAGGCCCCGGAGCCGCCCGGCCCCCGCCGGGCGCCGGGCTCCACGGCCGTGCGCAGCACGCGGGTCCGGACGGCCTGAGGCGCCCGCCGGGAGCCTCGGGCGCCCCTCGTCCCCCACCCCGGGGCACCGGCTCGTGCGGCGGGCTGGCAGGCTGGACGGCCGCACTGGGCGCAGCCGCCGGGCGCGGGGAGGGGTCGAGCGATGAGCACGGGCATCCAGCCAGCCGCCGAGGGGGGCACCGGGGCGGGCACCGGGTCGGGCATCGCGCGCGAGGTCGCCGGGGAGCAGGTCCGCGTCGACGCCCTCTACGGCCGCCTCGACGAGCTGCGGGGCCTCGCCGACGAGCGGCTGCGCGCCGTCCGCGCCGCCGGCGGGGGCGGCACCCACGCCGCCCGCACCGAGCGCGACGCCTTCGCGATGCTCTACGAGGACCGCGTGGTCCAGCTGCGGGCGGTGGAGGACCGCCTGGCCTTCGGCCGCCTGGACCTGGCCGGCGGGGACGTGCGCTACGTGGGCCGGATCGGCCTGTCGGACGAGCGCCAGGAGCCGCTGCTCACCGACTGGCGGGCCCCGGCCGCGGAGCCGTTCTACCGGGCCACCGCCGCGGACCCCGGCGACGTGGTGCGCCGGCGCCACCTCACCCTGTCCGGGCGCACGGTGACCGCACTCGAGGACGACGTCCTCGACGCCGACGGCGTCCCCGACGGCATGGTCGTGGCCGGCGGCGGGGCGCTCCTGGCCGCCGTCAGCGCCCACCGCACCGGGCGGATGCGCGACATCGTCGCGACCCTGCAGGCCGAGCAGGACCAGGTGGTCCGCTCTCCGCTGCCCGGCGTCCTCGTCGTCCAGGGCGGCCCCGGCACCGGGAAGACCGCCGTGGCCCTGCACCGGGCCGCCTACCTGCTCTACGCCCACCGCGAGCGGATCGCCCGGTCCGGCGTGCTCATCGTCGGCCCGAACCGCGCCTTCCTGCGCTACATCGACCAGGTGCTGCCCTCCCTGGGCGAGACCGGGGTGGTGATGGCCACGCTCGGCGAGCTCTACCCGGGCGTGCGCGCCACCGCCGTCGAGCCGGACGAGGCCGCGGCCGTCAAGGGCGACCTGCGGATGGCCGAGGTGCTCGCGCGGGCGGTGCGCCGCCGGCAGCGGGTGCCGCGGGCCGCAGTGGCCCTCGACGTCGACGGCCGCACCGTGCACCTGCGCCCCACCGTCGTGGCCGCTGCGCGCGCGGCGGCCCGCGACGTGCGAGGGCCCCACAACACCGCCCGCACGACGTTCGTGCGGCGCGTGCTCACCGACCTCGTGCGCCAGCTGGCCGCCGCCCAGGGCCTGCGCCGCGACGACCTCGACGCCGAGACCCGCCGCGACCTCGAGGCCGAGCTGCGGGCCTCCCCCGACGTCCGCCGCGAGGTCAACCTCTGCTGGATGCCACTGACCCCCACCGGCGTGCTGGCGGACCTGTGGGCGCGCCCGGAGCGGCTCGCCGCGGCGT
>NZ_JBZYWI010000154.1:0-7098 GCF_058932755.1 Quadrisphaera sp. DVD1 | reverse complement strand
AGCCGCTCGGCGGGGTCGGGGGTGCTCACGGGGTCACTGTGCCAACGCCGCCGCGCGGGCGCGAGCGCGGAGGTGGGCCCCGGCGCTTCCGGCTAGCCTGGCCCGGCTCGGGGCCGGCGGTGCCCCACGCACCCGCACCCCCCACCGCCGAGACAGCCCCAGGGAGGACGGTCGCGTGACCAGGGTCGCCGCGTGATCGGTGCGCAGGGCCTCTTCGCGGACGGCGGGCGGATGGGCGCCCGGATGGCCGCGCTGGACTGGGCCGCCACCCCCGTGGGCCCCGTCGAGGGCTGGCCGCAGGCGCTGCGGGCCCTGGTCCGCACGATGCTGCGCTCGCGCTACCCGATGCTCGTGGCCTGGGGCGAGGAGTACACGCAGCTGTACAACGACGCCTACTCCGAGCTGATCGGCGTCCGCACCGACGACGCCCTCGGCGGTGACCTGCGGGTCACCCTCGCCGAGGGCTGGGACGTGCTCGCCCCGCTGGTGGACGAGGCGCGCTCGGGCGGGGCCTCGAGCTGGGTGCCCGCGCTCCAGCTGCTCCTGCTGCGGGCGGGCTACCGCGAGGAGGCGTACTTCAGCGTCTCCCACGCCGCGGCCACCGACGACGACGGCCGCCCCGCGGGGATGCTCGCGGTCTGCAGCGAGGTGACCGCCTCGGTCCTCGCCGAGCGGCGCCAGGGGCTCCTCCAGCGCCTGGCCGCCGCCTCCTCGGCGCCCACCGCGGCCCGCGCCGCCGAGGCGGTCCTGGCCTGCCTCGCCGACCACCCCGACCTGCCCTTCGCCGCCCTCTACGCCCGTGGCCCGGACGGCGTCCTGCGGCTGGCCGGCTCGACGTCGTCCGCGGTCGGCGCCGCCCTGCCGGCGCGGGGGCCCGAGGGGCTCCAGGAGCCCGACCCCTGGGGCCTGCGCCGGGCCGCGGCCGGTGAGCAGGTGCTGCTGGACGACGTCGCCGAGCGGGTCTCCGTCCCCGGCGGGCCGTGGGGCGACCCCACCCGCGCCGCCCTCGCGGCCGGGCTCCGCGGTGACGACGGGTCGGCGCTCGGCGTCGTGGTGCTGGGCGTGACGCCCTCGCGGGCCCTCGACGACGGCTACCGGGCCTTCCTCGACCTCCTGCTCGGCCAGGTGTCCACCGCGCTGCGCGCGGCCACGGCGCAGGAGCAGGCGGCCGCGCGCACCCGGGCGCTCGTCGAGCTCGACCGGGCCAAGACCGCCTTCTTCACCAACGTCAGCCACGAGTTCCGCACCCCGCTGACCCTCATGCTCGGCCCGCTGGGCGACCTCGTGGCCAGCACCGACCTCCCGCCGCAGCACGCCGAGCGGGTGCGGGTGGCGCTGCGCAGCAGCCAGCGCCTGCTGCGCCTCGTCGACGACCTGCTCGACGTCGCCCGGCTGGAGGGCGGCCGGGCCCAGCCGGAGCTGGTGCCGGTCGACCTCGCCGCCGCCACCGCCGAGCTGGCCGGCAGCTTCCGCGCCGCGGTGGAGCGCGCCGGCCTGCGGCTGGACGTCGACTGCCCCCCGCTGCCCGGGCCGGTCCTCGTCGATCCCCGGCTGTGGGAGCGGGTCGTCGTGAACCTGCTCTCCAACGCCCTCAAGCACACCTTCGTCGGGTCCGTCGGGGTGCGGCTGCGCGCGCAGGAGCGCGGCGTCGAGCTGACCGTGACCGACACCGGTGTCGGCATCGCCCCCGAGGACCAGGAGCGGATCTTCGACCGCTTCGCGCGGGGCCGCAGCACCCGCGGGCGCACCGGCGAGGGCAGCGGCATCGGCCTGGCCCTGGTGCACGAGGTGGCGCGGGTGCACGGCGGGTCGGTCGAGGTGGCCAGCCGCCCCGGGGAGGGCAGCGCCTTCACCGTCGTGCTGCCCCTCGCCCTCGCCCCGGCCGGCACGCCGGCCGAGGCCACCGCCCCCGGGCAGAGCGCGGAGCTGGCGCTCGCCGAGACCGCCGGGTGGGACGCCGGGGCGGGGGTGCCGGAGGTCTCGGCGCCCTCCGCCGCACCGTCCGGGCCGCCCGCTGCCGGAGGCCCCTCCGACGGCGCCACCGTGCTCGTCGCCGACGACAACGCCGACCTGCGCGCCTACCTGGGCCGCCTGCTCACCGAGGCCGGCTGGCGCGTCGAGGCCGTGGCCGACGGCGCGGCCGCCCTGGCCCGGGCCCGGGAGGCGCTGCCCGACCTCGTGCTGACCGACGTGATGATGCCGGGCCTGGACGGCTTCTCGCTGGTGCGCGCGCTGCGGGCCGACCCCCTCACCCGCGCCGTGCCGATCATCGTCCTGTCCGCCCGGGCCGGCCAGGACGCCTCGGTGGAGGGGCTGGAGGTCGGCGCCGACGACTACCTCGTCAAGCCGTTCTCGGCGCGCGAGCTCGTGGCCCGCGTGCGGGCCGCCCTGGAACTGGCCGCCCTGCGCTCCCAGCACGCCCGGCAGCTGGCCGGCCTCGCCGACGTCGCGGGGCTGCTGCTCGACGGCGGGGACGTCGTCGAGGCCGTGCGCCGCGCCACCGAGCAGGCCCGCCGCCTCCTCGACGCTCTGCACGCCCGCGCCGTGCTGGAGACCGGCGGCGACCCGCAGGTGGTCACCGCCGGGGCGGAGCCGTCGGGCACCGGCGGTGAGCTGGTCGTGGAGATCGCCACCCGCTCCGGGCGGCGCCTGGGCGAGCTCGTCGTCGCCGACCACCCCGGCCGGCGCACCACGGGCGAGGACCTGGCGCTGCTGGCACCGGTCGCCCGAATCATCGCGGTGCTGCTGCAGGACCGGGGCGAGGGCCACGTGCCGGTGCCCGCGGAGGCCGCCTCGAGCCTGGTCCCGGCGGCGGCCGAGGGCGCCCCGGCCACCGTGGTCGCGCCCTCGCCGAGCGCGCCCGCGCCCGCGGAGGAGCCCCGCCCGGGCCACCGGTGGCCGCTCGCGCACGCCGCCAGCTACCCCGCGGAGCCCGCCGCGGTCTCGCGGGTGCGCCGCCACCTGCGCGCGGTGATGGCCGAGGCCGCCCTGGACGACGCCATCGCCTTCCCACTGCTGGTGGCCGTCAGCGAGGGCGTGACCAACGCGATCGAGCACGCCCAGGACCCGACCCGGCCGGTGGTCGACGTGGCCATCGACGTCGAGGAGCACGAGCTGACGATCACCATCCGCGACCACGGCACCTGGCGGCCCCGCACCCCGAGCATGGACCGCGGCCACGGGTCGGCGCTCATGGCCGCGGCGGGGCAGGTGACCGTGGTGCCCGGGCCCGACGGCACCACGGTGACCCTGCGGCGGCGCCTGGACGGCCGCGCGTGACCGTCGCCGCGGTGCGGGCGGCCACGGGGGAGGGCTCGACCGGGCTGACCGGGCTGTCCGGCTGGGTGGCGGACGTCATGGCGGCGCTGGGTGCTCCCGGCGTCGGCCTCATGACGCTGCTGGAGACGGTCTTCCCGCCGATCCCCAGCGAGGTGGTCCTGCCGCTCGGCGGCTTCCTGGCCCAGCAGGGCCGGATGGGCCTCGTCGCCGTGCTCGTGGCCGCCACGCTCGGCTCGGTCCTCGGGGCGCTGCTGCTCTACGGCGTCGCCCGCCGGATCGGCCAGCGCCGCGCGGTGGCCCTGCTCGCCAGGATGCCGCTCGTGGACGCCGAGGACGCCGACGCCGCGACCGCCTGGTTCGTCCGGCACGGCCGGTCGGCGGTGTTCTTCGGGCGCCTGGTCCCCGGCGTCCGCAGCCTCATCTCGCTGCCCGCCGGGGCCGCGCAGATGCCGGTGGGCAGCTTCCTCCTCTACACGACCGCCGGCAGCCTCCTGTGGAACGCGCTGCTCATCGGCGCCGGCTACGCCCTCGGCACCCAGTGGGAGGCCGTGGAGGGGTACGCGGGGCTCCTCGACCGCGTCGTCATCGCCGCCGTGGTGGCGGTCGTCGCCTGGCTCGTCGTGCGCCGGGTCCGCAAGCACCGCGCCGCGCGCGGCGGGTCGTCCCCGGCCGGCTGAGCCTCCGGCCGCGGCACGGGTGCTCGCGGCGGTCCTGGTGCCGCAGCGGCGTCAGCCGCTACTGTGCGTCGCACGCCATCCAGAGCGGCTGAGAGACCTGGCTCGTCGACGCCGCAGCAACCCCCCGCCACCGCGGGCGCGGGTGCTACCGCCAGGACCGATGGAGGAGCCGTGAGCACTGCCGTGATCCCTGCCGCCCAGCCCGACCCGCCGCCCGCCGTCGCCCCGCCGGTGCGCCTCCTGGTGGGCCTGGCCCACGACCTCGCGGCGGCCAGCGCCCGCTGGGAGCCGCTGCTGCGCTTCGACGCCGAGCGGCGCTTCTCGACCCGGCTGCCCGGACCCGAGGGCGTGGAGGTGTGGCTGGCGACGTGGCTGCCCGGCCAGCGCAGCGACCTCCACGACCACGGCCGGACGGCGGCGGCCCTGACCGTCGTGCGCGGCGCCCTGCTGGAGCACCGGGTGGCGGCCGGGCAGGACCTGGCCCCGCTGGAGCTGGGCCCCGGCGCGGTGGCCGTGCTCGCGCCCGGCGTCCTGCACCGCGTCGCCAACGCGGGGACGGTGCCGGCCGTGAGCATCCACGTGCGGACCACCGCGCGGGCCCCGCTGCCCTGAGCCGCGGCGCGCGACGGGACGCGCCAGGACGCGCCTGGACGCGACGGGGCGCGGAGGTCAAGGTGCGGCCCCGGCGTGCCGAGGGGAACCGGGTGACCGGACCGAGTCCCGCCCCCGCCCCCGCCCCCCAGGCCGGCCCCGTGCCGCCGGAGGTGCTCGCCGGCGTGCTGGCCGCCGTCCCCACGGGCGTCTGCGTGGTCGACGCCCGCGCGCCGGGCCTGCCGCTCGTGCACGTCAACCCGGCCTGGGAGCGCCTCACCGGCGTCCGGGCCGAGGACGCGCTCGGCCGCGGCCCGGGGTTCCTCCAGTGCGCGGAGACCGACCCGGCGGCGGTCCGCGCGCTCGGCGAGGCGGTGCGCGCCGGGCGCCCGACCCGCGCCGTGCTGCTCAACGCGCGCCCGGACGGCAGCCGCTGGTGGAACGAGCTGAACCTGGCGCCGGTCCACGACGCGGACGGCGTCCTCACGCACCTGCTCGGCTTCAGCACCGACGCCACCGCGCGCGTGGAGGCCGAGGTGCGGCTGTCGCGGCTGGCCACCGGGCCGCTGGAGGACCTCCCGCACCGCGGCCGCCTCGTGGAGTCGCTCGAGCGCGAGCTCGCCACCCCCGGGGGGCCCGAGCGCACGGCGGTGCTCTTCTGCGACGTCTCCGGGTGGGCCGCCCGCAGCGGGCGCACCACGCTCGGCGGGTCGGTCCTCACCGCGGTCGCCGCGCGCCTGCGCGCCGCGCTGCGCCGCAGCGACCTGCTGGTCCACTGCGGCGGCGGCCTCTTCCTGGCCCTGCTGTGCGACCTGCCGGCCGGGGCCGACGAGGTCGCCGCCCGCGCGGCGGCGGCCGTGCGCGGCGCCCTGGACGAGCCGGTGGCGGCCGACGGCCAGCTCTACCCGGTGGACGGTGCGGTCGGCGTCCTCGTGCACCCCGCCGGCGCCAGCGCCGCGGACGTGCTCAGCGCCGTGGACCGGGCCGTGGCCCTGGCCCGCACCACCACCGCCCGCTGAGCCCCGCCGGCGCCGCCGGAGGTCCTGGTGCGCACGGGGCCCGGGGTGGAGGACGATGGAGGGGCTGAGGACGGCGCGTCGCCGTCCCGCTCGAGGAGCCCCTGAGCATGACCCCGCCCCCTGCTGACACCACCGCCGACACCAGCGCCAACACCAGCGCCGACGCCGTCGAGGAGACCGCCGACGCCGTCGACGAGCCCTCCGAGGAGCGCTCCGGCGCGTCCGGCGGCACGACCTTCGCCGACCTCGGTCTGCGCGAGGAGCTGCTCCAGGCGCTGTCGGGCCTCGGCTACGAGGAGCCGACGCCGGTGCAGCGCGAGGCGATCATCCCGCTCGTGGCCGGGCACGACCTCGTCGGCCAGGCGGCCACCGGCACCGGGAAGACCGCGGCCTTCGCGCTGCCCCTCCTGCAGCGCCTGCCCACCACCGGCCGCGGGCGCGCGCCGTCCGCGCTGGTCCTCGTGCCCACCCGCGAGCTCGCGATCCAGGTCGCCGAGGCCGTCGAGCGCTACGGCGCGGGCCTGGGCGCCCGGGTCCTCGCCGTCTACGGCGGCCAGGCCATCCAGGGCCAGCTCAAGGAGCTGCAGCGCGGCGTCGACGTCGTCGTGGCGACCCCCGGCCGGGCCCTGGACCACCTGCGCCGCGGCTCCCTGGCCCTGGACGAGCTGCGCACCGTCGTCCTGGACGAGGCCGACGAGATGCTCGACATGGGCTTCGCCGAGGACCTCGAGGCGATCCTCGAGGCGACGCCGAGCGAGCGGCAGACCGCGCTGTTCTCGGCGACCCTGCCGCCGCGGATCGCGCGGATCGCCCGCCAGCACCTGAAGGACCCGGTGCGCCTGGAGGTGGCGCGCGAGACCACCCAGGAGGACGAGGCCGCGCGCGTGCGCCAGGTCGCGCACGTGGTGGCCCGGGCGTGGAAGACCGAGGCGCTGCGCCGGGTCCTCGACGTCGAGGCGCCCGCCGCCGCGATCGTCTTCGCTCGCAGCCGCGGCGAGGTCGACGACCTCGCCGAGGCGCTGAGCAGCAAGGGCCGCCGGGCCGAGGCCCTGCACGGCGGGCTGAGCCAGGACCAGCGCGACCGCGTCATGGGCCGCCTGCGCAGCGGCACCGCGCAGCTGCTGGTCGCGACCGACGTCGCCGCGCGCGGCCTGGACGTCGACATCCTCACGCACGTCATCAACTACGACGTGCCCGCCGCCCCGGAGAGCTACGTGCACCGGATCGGCCGCGTCGGCCGCGGCGGGCGCGAGGGCGTGGCGATCACCCTCGCCGAGCCGCGCGAGGTGCGGATGCTCGGCGTCATCGAGAAGACCACCCGGCAGCCGCTGCCGGTCGAGCCGCTGCCCACGGTCGCCGACCTGCGCCGCCGCCGCCTCGAGCGCACCCGCTCGGCGCTGCTCCTGGCGCTGGAGGAGGAGGACCTGTCGGGCTACCGCGAGCTCGTCACCTCCCTGACCGCCGAGCACGACGCCGCCGACGTCGCCGCCGCAGCCCTGCACCTGCTGGGCTCGGCGTCCGGCGACGGCACG
>NZ_JBZYWI010000153.1:0-7159 GCF_058932755.1 Quadrisphaera sp. DVD1 | reverse complement strand
CGGCACGGGGACGAGGACGGCGAACTCGTCCCCGCCGAGGCGGTAGGCGCTGGCGCCCTCACCGGCCCGGGCGGCCTGGGCGGCCAGGCGGCGCCCGACCTCGGCGAGCACCCGGTCGCCCGCGGCGGAGCCGCGGCTGTCGTTGACGTCCTGGAACGCGTCGAGGTCGAGCACGCACAGCAGCGCCTGCGGGCTGTGCGCGTCGCCGGCGCGGGCGGAGAGGCGGCGCAGCAGGGAGCGGCGGTTGCCCAGCCCGGTGAGCGGGTCGCCGTCGGCCAGGCAGGTGGCGCGCCGGGCCACGAGCACCTCCCGCGCCAGGAGCAGCGCGACCGTGCTCGTCGTGCCGGCCACGAGCACCCACGGGGGGACCGGGCGCCCGCTCAGCTGGCTGGCCAGCGGCAGGACGCCCAGCGTCAGGCCCGCGGCCAGCACGGCGAGGGAGCCGGGGAAGCTGTGGTCGGAGGAGGCGGTCGGCCGCCCGAGCGCCCGCATCGAGGGCTGCCACGCGGCGGCCGCCAGCGCCCCCCAGCCCGGCACGACGAGGACGTCGACGCGCGAGCCGGGCCGGTAGGTGCCGGTCAGGGCCACGCCCAGCGTCACCAGGTGCCAGACGACCAGCCCGCCGGCCACGCCGAGCAGCAGGCGCACGGCGGGGGCCGAGGACCGGCCGGTCACCACGGCCCACACGGCGGTCGCGGCGAAGACCACCGTGCCGGCGGCCTGGGCGGCGACCCACGACTCGGTGGTGCCGCTGGCACTGTGCAGCGCCCCGGTGAGGTGCAGGCTGGCCGCCGAGGCGCTGATCGCCAGCAGGGCGACGTCGAGGCGGTCGATGCCGGGCAGGCTGTCCGCCTGGCGGGTGATGAGCACGACGACCTGGCCCATGGCCGTGTAGGCCCCCAGGCACAGCGCCGCGACCGCGACCGGGCCGGCGTCCAGCAGCAGCGCGTACCAGGCCAGGGAGTACGCCCACGCCGCGGCGAGCAGCCAGACCCACACGCCGGGGCGCCCGGGCCGGTAGCGGCGGACGGCGGCCGCCACGGCAGCGGTGCCCAGCAGCTGGGTCGCGGCGATCACGCCGATGCGCCACGGCGGGGGCGCCACGGCCCCGAGCAGGGTCAGCGCGGCGGTCGCGGTGAGCACGAGGGCGAAGGCGCGCCGGGGCGCGGGGGGGAGCGCGCCGGGGCGGCGGTCGGGCCGGTGGCCCTCCCGCTCGGCCACCGGTGGTTCCTCCGCCCGTCCCTGCACAGCAGAACTGTCCCGCATCCGGGCGCCCGGCGCCGACGGCGCCACCGGGTCGGCGGAACCGGTCGTCGGCGGTACCGGTCGTCGGCGTCCGGCGCTGGCCCTAGCCTCGGCGCCGTGACCACGGCCCTGCCCCCGCTGCCCGCGAGCGCGCCCGGCGCGCTCGCCCGCCGCCTGGCGCCCCTCGTGGCGCAGGCCCGGCCGCTGGCGGCGGTGGTCCGCGGCGAGCTCGTGGAGTCGGTGCACCTGGGCCACCTCGTGGTCACCGCCGCGGACGGCCAGGTGCTGGCCGCCGTCGGCGACCCCGACGCCGAGGTCTGGCCGCGCTCCTCGCTCAAGCCGCTGCAGGCCACGGCGATGGTGCAGGCCGGCCTCGACCTCGCCGACGCGCCCGCCCTCCTCGCGCTCGCCGCGGCCAGCCACAGCGGCGAGCAGCGGCACCTGGACGGCGTGCGGGCGGTGCTGGCCCGCGCCGGCCTGGACGAGCGCGCCCTGCAGAACACCCCGGACCTGCCCTTCGGCGTCGAGGCCGCCGCGGCCTGGCGGGCCGCCGGCCACGGCCCGGCGTCGGTGGCGCAGAACTGCTCCGGCAAGCACGCGGCCATGCTGCTCACCTGCGTGACCGCCGACTGGGACCCGACCGCCTACCTCGACCTGGGCTCCCCGCTGCAGCGCCAGGTGCGCGCGACCGTGGCCGACCTCACCGGCTCGCGGCGCTCGCGCACGACGGTCGACGGCTGCGGCGCCCCGCTGCTGTCCACGCCGCTGTCGGGCCTGGCCCGCGCGTTCGGCCGGATCGCCAGCGCCCCCGAGGGCACGGCGGAGCACCAGGTCGCGGCGGCGATGGGGGCGCACCCGGAGATGGTGGGCGGCACCGGGCGCGACGTCAGCGCCCTGCTGGCCGGCGTGGGCGGCCTCGTCGCCAAGGACGGCGCCGAGGGCGTGTACGCCGCCGGCCTGCCGGACGGGCGCGCCGTGGCGCTGAAGGTCCTCGACGGCGCCTCGCGCGCGGCCCCGGTGGCGCTCGCCGCGGCGCTGCGGGCCCTCGGCGTGCGCGCTCCCGTGCTGGAGCAGGTGGGCACCGCGCCCGTGCTCGGCCACGGCCGGCCGGTGGGAGCGCTCGTGCCCACCCTTCCCGAGGGCTTCCTCGCCCTGCCCGACCGCGCGTGAGGGCCGTCGTCCAGCGGGCCACCCGGGCCAGCGTGGTCGTCGACGGCGAGGTCGTCGGGGCGATCGAGCGGCCGGGCCTGGTCGTGCTCGTCGGCGCCGCCGTGGACGACGGGCCGGACGACGCCGCGCAGGTGGCCCGCAAGGTCGCCGAGCTGCGGGTGCTGCGCGGGGAGGTCAGCGCCCTGGACGCCGGGGCGCCGGTGCTCGTGGTCAGCCAGTTCACGCTGCTCGCCGACACGCGGAGGGGACGGCGCCCCAGCTGGTCGGCCGCCGCCGCCGGGCCCGTGGCCGAGCCGCTCGTCGAGGCGGTGGTCGCCGACCTGCGCGGGCGCGGGCTGGAGGTGGCCACCGGGGTGTTCGGCGCGGACATGGCCGTCGAGCTCGTCAACGACGGGCCGGTGACGATCCTCCTCGACACCCGCGCGGGGCGCTCCGCGGCCGAGCCCGCCCGATAGCATCGAGGGCGTGGGTGGCCTCTTCGCGGTTCAGGGCGTCTTGTTCATGGTGCTCAGCATCGCGGCCTTCGCGATGGAGGTGTGGGCCCTGGTGCAGGCGGCCCGGTTCCGCGCGGACGCGTACGTCGCGGCGGGCAAGCAGACCAAGCGGCTGTGGGTCGGCGTCCTCTCGGTCGCCGCGGTGATCGGCTTCCTGGCGCTGCCGGGGGGCTTCCTCAGCGTCCTGGGCTTCCTCAGCATCATCGCCGTCGCCGCCTCGGGCGGGTTCCTCGCCGGGGTGCGCCCCGCGCTGCGGGCCGTGCAGGGCCGGGGCGGCTCGACGTCCAGCGGGCCCTACGGCGGCTGGTGAGCCCCGCCCTCACCGCTCCTCGCGCGCGCCCCCGTCGAGGTCCCGGTCGAGACCCCCGTCGAGACCCACGGCGCCCGCGGCGACGCTGACCTCGCCGAGGCGCCAGCGCGCCGGCCCGTCGAGCACCGGCCACCCGGCCTCGCGCACCGCGGCGCACGCCGCGGCGAACCGCTGGCGCGCGCCGAAGGCCGCCAGCGGCGCCGCCCGCGCCCAGGCGGCGTCCAGCGCCGAGAGCCACGCGTGCACCGGCTCGCCGGGGGTGTTGCGGGAGATCAGCACCTTGGGCAGCCGCTCGGCGACGACGCCGGGCCGCTCGAGCCCGGCGAGGCGCAGCGAGAGGGTCAGCGACAGCGCCACCGGCGCCTGCGGGCCGGCGGCCAGGGCGACCCACGCCGCCCGCCGCCCGACCTCGTCGCAGGTGGCGTCCACGAGCACCCCGCCCGGCGCCAGGCGCGCGGTGACCTCCGCCCACGCCGGCGCGACGGCGTCCACGGGGTACTGGCGGAGCACGTTGGCCGCGCGCACCAGCACCGGCCGCCGCCCGCCGAGCACCGACGGCGCGCCGAGCTCGAAGCCGCCGCGCGCGAAGCGCACGCCCGGCCCGGCCAGCGGCAGCGCCCGCGCGACGCGGTCGGGGTCGATCTCCAGCCCCACCACCTCGACGTCGGGGCGCACCGCGCGCAGGCGCGCCGCGAGCTCCAGGGTCGTCACGGGGGACGCGCCGTAGCCGAGGTCGACGACCAGCGGGTCGTCGGCGCGGCGCAGCAGGCCGGCCCGGGTGCCGGCCACCCAGCGGTCCACGCGGCGCAGGCGGTTCGTGCCGGTCGTGCCGCGGGTCGGCAGGCCCACGGGCCGAGGACCTGCCGAGCGCGCCACGGCCGAGGATGCTGCCAGGCGCGTGGGGGCGGGCGCCCGTGGGTGCTCCGCGAGTGCTCCGCGAGTGCACCGCGGGTGCTCCGCGGGCCCTGCGCGCCTCCTGGGTGGGTGTCTGGGCGCCACCTCGGCTAGCGTCGTCCGGTGCGCAGGATCCCGAGAGCGGCGCGGCGGCAGCCCCGCCGGGTGGCGATGATCAGCCTGCACACCTCCCCGCTCGACCAGCCCGGCACCGGTGACGCCGGCGGCATGAACGTCTACGTCGTCGAGCTCGCCCGCCGCCTGGCCGCCCGGGGCACGCGGGTGGAGGTCTTCACCCGGGCCACCTCCTCGGCCCAGGCGCCGGTGGCCGACCTCGCGGACGGCGTCCTCGTGCGCCACGTGCCCGCCGGCCCCTTCGAGGGGCTCGCCAAGGAGGACCTGCCCGGGCAGCTGTGCGCCTTCGCCGCCGGCGTCATGCGCACCGAGGCCGGCCACGAGCCGGGGTGGTACGACGTCGTGCACTCCCACTACTGGCTCTCGGGCCAGGTGGGGTGGCTGGCCGCCGAGCGCTGGCAGGTGCCGCTGGTGCACAGCGCCCACACCCTCGCGAAGGTCAAGAACGCCCACCTGGCCGCCGGGGACGCCCCCGAGCCGGTGGGCCGCGTCATCGGCGAGGAGCAGGTCGTCGCGGCCGCGGACCGGTTGGTCGCCAACACCGCCGACGAGGCGCACGACCTGGTCACCCACTACGGCGCCGACCCCGAGCGCATCGACATCGCACCCCCCGGCGCCGACCTGGAGGTCTTCGCCCCGGGCGACGCCGCGACGGCCCGCCGCCGGCTCGGCCTGCGCGAGGACGCGGCGGTGCTGCTGTTCGCCGGGCGGATCCAGCCGCTCAAGGGCCCCGACGTGCTCGTGCGGGCCGCCGCGGCGATGCTCCGGCGCGACCCGGCGCTGCGTCCCCGCCTCGTGGTCGCGGTCGTCGGCGGTCCCTCCGGCAGCGGCCTGGAGCGCCCGCACGAGCTGGAGGCGCTGGCCCGCGGCCTCGGGCTCGTCGACGTGCCCGGCGTGCCGGACGTCGTCCGCTTCGAGCCGCCCGCGCCCCGGGAGGTGCTGGCCGACTGGTACCGCGCCGCGGACCTCGTCGCCGTGCCCTCCTCGAACGAGTCCTTCGGGCTGGTCGCCCTGGAGGCCCAGGCCAGCGGCACCCCGGTGGTGGCCGCGTCGGTGGGCGGTCTGCGCACGGCGGTCGCCGACGGCACCAGCGGCGTCCTCGTGGAGGGCCACGACCCGGGCCGCTGGGGGCAGGTCCTGGCCGGCCTCCTCGACGACCCCGCCCGCCTGGAGCGGCTGGCGCGCGGCGCCCGGGCGCACGCGGAGGGCTTCGGCTGGGACGCCACGGCCGACCGCGTGCTCGCCTCCTACGAGGCGGCGCGCCTCACGCGTGCGGCTCGCTCTCTGCGAGCAGCACCCGCAGCCGCGCCATCAGGTCCGAGCGGTCGGTGGCCCGGGTCCGCTGCCTGATCCGCGCGACGTGGTGCTCGACCGTCTTGGGTGACAGGAAGAGCTTCGCGCCCACCTCGCGGTAGGTCTCCCCGCGCACCACGAGCGCCGCGACGTCGCGCTCGCGGGGGCTCAGCGCCACCTGCTCCAGCGCCGGGCGCCGCCCGGTCGACCCGTCCGCCGCGCCGGCCTCGGACCCGCCGGCACCCCCTGACGGCTCGGCGCCGTCCGCTCCGGCCGGGCCGCTCCCCGACGGCGAGCGCCCGCCCACCGGTCCCTGGAGCGAGCGCGCGCACTGCATGAGCGTCGCCATCGCGCGGCGGTCGGTGGTGCGGGCCGCCGCCTGCCCGGCCAGGCGGGAGCCGTCCCAGGACAGGCCCGCGGCGGCCAGGCCGCGGGCTGCGGCCTCCACCTCCGCGGGGTCCGCGCCGCCGACGAGCACCGCCATCCACGCGTGCCCGGCCGCGGACAGCGCCGCCGCGTAGCGCGAGTGCGCCGAGGCGCGCACGAGCGCCGTCGCGTGCGGCTCGAGGTCACCGGGGCGCTCGGTGAGGATCGCCGCCTGCACGCCGTACCAGTGCAGCGGCGAGGCCCAGGCGTCCGGGCCGCCCAGGCGGTCCAGCAGCGACCAGGCGCGGGCCAGGTGCGGCTCCAGGTGCGCGCCCTCGCGCAGGCGGGCGGCGCCCAGGGCCAGCTCGCCGAGGGGGAGCAGGGCGTAGAGGTCGACGGGGTGGAAGACGATCCGGTCGCGGGCGACCGACCAGGCCCGCAGCAGGGCCGGGGCGTCGCTCGCGCGCCGCGCCAGGCCCACCTCCAGCGCGCACCGGAAGAGGTCGTCACGCGGCTCGAGGTCGCCACCGCCCGAGCTCGAGGTCGCGCGGTGCAGGAGCTCGCGCGCGCGGTCGCCCTGGCCGGCGAGCATGGCGGTCCACGCGCGCAGCAGGAGGTGGCGCGGCTGCGCCGCCGGCCCGCCCTGACCGGCCTCCAGCGCGCTCGCCAGCACGTGCTCGGCCACGGCCAGCTGCCCGGTGGACAGCGCCAGGAGCGCGGCCAGGGCCGCCGGGGTGTCGAGCATGAGGGACGCCGGCCCGGTCGCCGTGATCACCGCCGAGGCCCGGGTGAGGGTGCTCAGCGCGTCGGCGGCCGCGCCGTCGACGGACTCCTGGACGCCCCGGGCGACGAGCGCGGCGGCGCCCGCGGTCAGCGTCGGGGGGTCGCCGCGCTGGGCCCGGGCGAGCAGCGCCTGGGCCCCGGCGCGGTCGCCCACCCCGAGGAGCGCCACGGCGCCCAGGCCGGCCCGGGCGCCGGAGCGCTCCGGCCCGAGCCAGCGGTGGAGCTCTGCGCTGCGGTCGAGCGCACCCCGGCGGGCGAGGGCGGTCGCCGCAGCCGCCACGGCGCGCGCGAGGTCGGGCGGATCCTCCTCGGCGAGCAGGGCGTCGACCTCGCGCAGCCCCGCGTCGAGGTCGCCGAGGAGCACCGCCAGCTCCGCGCGCCGCGCGGAGCTGGGAGCGGGTGGGGCCCCGGCGTCCAGCGCCTCGGCGTGCAGGGCGCGCGCCAGCACGGGGTCGGTGGAGGCGCACCG
>NZ_JBZYWI010000152.1:0-7295 GCF_058932755.1 Quadrisphaera sp. DVD1 | reverse complement strand
TGCGCGCCGCCGCGACGGCCGAGGTGCTCCTGGACCGCCACGGCGTGCTCACCCGCGGCGCCGTCGCCGGCGAGCGCCTGCCGGGCGGGTTCGCCGCGGTCTACCGCGTGCTGGCGGCGATGGAGGAGGCCGGGCGCGTGCGCCGGGGCTACTTCGTGGAGGGCCTGGGAGCGTCGCAGTTCGCCAGCACCGGCGCCGTGGACCGCCTGCGCGCCGCCTCGCGGCCGCTGTCTGCGGTCGGCGCCGGGCAGTGGCAGCAGCCGAGCGACCGCCGGGCCGAGGCCGACCGCCCGCGCACCCTCGTGCTCGCCGCGGCCGACCCGGCCAACCCCTACGGCGCGGCCCTGCCCTGGCCCGACCGCGACACGGCACCGGTGCGCGAGGGGGCCGCGGGCGCCGGCCACCGCCCTGGGCGCAAGGCCGGGGCCCTCGTGGTGCTGCTCGACGGCGACCTCGTGCTCTACGTCGAGCGCGGTGGGCGCACCCTGCTGTCCTTCACCGACGATCCCGAGTCGCTGCAGGCCGGGGCCGACGCCCTGGCGCTGGCGGTGCGCGACGGCGCCCTGGGCCGCCTCACCGTGCAGCGCGCGGACGGCGAGGGCGTGCTCACCCCCGGCGGCTCGCCGCTGACCACCGCGCTGGAGGCCGCCGGCTTCACCGCCACCCCGCGCGGGCTGCGGGTGCGCAGCTGATGGAGCGCGCCGCGCTCGTCGCGCACTGCCTCGCCCTGCCCGGGGCCTGGCGGGACGACCCGTGGAGCGGCGACGAGGTCGTCAAGGTGGGCCCGCGGATCTTCGCCTTCCTGGGCGCGGCGTCGAGCACGGCGGTGGGGCTGAAGTGCGGCGCGAGCCGCCAGGAGGCCGACGAGTGGCTGCTCCGCTACCCCGACGACGCGGCGGTGATGCCCTACGTCGGCCGGTCGGGGTGGAACAGCCTGCGCCTGGACGGCGCCATCCCCGACGACGAGCTCCTCGAGGCCGTCGACGACTCCTACGCCGCCGTGGTCGCCCGGCTGCCGCGCCGGGACCGCCCGGGGGGCCCAGCAAGCGCCTGAGGCCCCCGAGGGCCGGCCGGGCCGCGCCGCTGGGGCACAGTGGGCCCGTGCCCGAGGGAGACGTGGTGTGGCGCACCGCCCAGCGCCTGCACGCGGCGCTGGCCGGGCGCGAGCTGCTGGCGAGCGACCTGCGCTGGCCGTCCCTCGCCGGCGTCGACCTGTCCGGTCGCGCGGTGGTCGAGGTGGTCAGCGCCGGCAAGCACCTCCTCGCGCGGGTGGAGGGGTCGGCGTCCGCACCGGCGCTGACCCTGCACAGCCACCTGCGGATGGAGGGCTCCTGGCACGTGCACGCCACCGGGGCCGCCTGGCGCACCGCCCGGGCCGCCCACGCGGTGCGCGCCGTGCTCACCAACGCCGAGTGGACCGCTGTGGGCCACAAGCTGGGGATGCTCGACCTGGTGCCCACCGCCGAGGAGCACCGCCTCGTCGGCCACCTCGGCCCGGACCTCCTCGGGCCCGGCTGGGACCCGGCTCGGGCCCTGGCCAACCTGCTCGCCGACCCCGACCGCGAGATCGGCGACGCCCTGCTCGACCAGCGCGTGCTGGCCGGCGTCGGCACCTTCTTCATGGCCGAGTCGCTGTTCCTGCGGGGCCTGACCCCCTGGACGCCGGTGCGCGAGGTGCCCGACCCGGCCGGGCTCGTGGCGCTGGTCCACCGGATGCTGTCCACGGCCCGCCACGACGTCGCCCAGGCCACCACGGGCAGCACCCGCCCCGGTGAGCGGCAGTACGTGCACGGGCGCTCCGGGCGGCCCTGCCGGCGCTGCGGGACCACGGTGAGGGTCGCGATGATCGGCGTCCCGCCGCAGGACCGGACGGCGTTCTACTGCCCGCACTGCCAGCGTGGCCCGCGCCCCACCGACGACGGCGCTCCCCAGCGCCCGCTGGGAGCCGCTCCGCCGCGGGCCGCCCACCGGCGCGCCCCCTACCGCGGCTGACCCCTCCCCCGCACTTCTCCCGAGAAGTGCGGGTCGAAGAGCCCCGGTGACCGCACTCCTCCCGAGAAGTGCGGGTCGAAGCGCCCCGGTGACCGCACTCCTCCGGAGAAGTGCGGGTCGAAGAGCCCCGGTGACCGCACTTCTGCCGAGGAGTGCGGGTCGAAGCGCCCCGGTCACCGCACTTCTCCGGAGAAGTGCGGGTCCAGGAGCTCCGGTGACCGCACTCCTCCGGAGGAGTGCGGGTCGAGGAGCGGCCGGCAGGGACGACGCAGGGCCGCGGCCTCCGGAGAGGACGCGGCCCTGGTGCGGTGCGGAGGCGGTGGTGCCGTCAGGCGGCGGAGACGAGGCTCCCGCGGTCCAGCACGCCGGCGTCGGCCGCGCGGGGGCCCAGCGGCACCGACGGCTCCTCGACGGCGGCCACGCGGTCGCTGACCTCGCGCAGCACCTGGGACATCGGCACCTCGAGCGCCTCGCAGATCGAGGACAGCAGCTCTGAGGAGGCCTCCTTCTGGCCGCGCTCGACCTCGGAGAGGTAGCCGAGGGACACGCGGGCAGCGCCGGAGACCTCGCGCAGCGTCCTGCCCTGCTGCTGGCGGGCGTCGCGGAGGACGTCGCCGATCTCACGCCGGAGCAGGATCACCGATCGCCTCCCGTCGCTCGTCCGGGCCGTGGGGCCGGTCGGCGGTGGTGGCGCCGAAGGGCCACGGTACCTCGCCCCGGTGGCATGCAGCGGTCGGTGCTCGTCCAGTCGCGTCGAGTCAGGTCTCATCAGCAGGGTCAACGCCCGCGCTGACCAGGACGTTCCGCCTCGGGCGGGCTCGGTGCACCCGATGAGGTGACCTCCGCCACGCCGACGGACGCGCCGGCGACCACCTCCACGATCAGGGCGAGGACCGCCGCCGTGGTCGCGGCGCGCACCTCGGCCCGTCCGCCGGTCAGCGAGAGCTCCACCACGCGCTCCACAACCTCAACCTCAGGTGGAGAGTGAGGGTCGCCGTGGAGCACGTCCTCGCAGGTCACAGCCACGAAGACGGTGCCGGCCGGGTGGCCGTCCTGGGGGCCCGGCCCGGCCACGCCGGTGGTGGCCACCCCGACGTCGGCGCCGAGGAGGGCGCGCACTCCGCGCGCCATCTGGCGCGCCACCTCGGGGTGCACGGGCCCGGAGGCGGCGAGCAGCACGGCGTCCACGCCCAGCACCGAGGCCTTGACGTCGGTGGCGTAGCTCACGACGCCGCCGCGCAGCACCGCCGAGGCCCCGGGGACGTCGGCGATGCGGGCGCTGACCTGGCCCGCGGTCAGCGACTCGGCGACCGCGACGGTGAGCCCGGCGGCGCGCAGGGCCGCGACGGCGGCAGTGGGGTCGCCGGCTTCAGGCGCGGGCACGCCCGCTGCGCCGCAGCCGCACCGCGCGCACCACGTAGTCGACGCCGGTCACGACCGTGACGACCGTGGCGGCCAGCAGCACCGCGAGGGCGAACCCGTGCGCCCAGGCGTACGCCGCGCCGTCGAACCACGCGTCCAGGGGCAGCAGGAAGATCGAGAGGGCGGCGATCTGCAGGGTGGTCTTGAGCTTGCCCCCCGGCGAGGCGGCGATGACGCCGTACCGGATGACCCAGAACCGCAGCAGCGTGATGCCGACCTCGCGCACGAGGATCACCACGGTGATCCACCACGGCACCTCCCCCAGCCAGGAGAGCAGGACGAGCACGGTGCCGAGGAGGAGCTTGTCGGCGATCGGGTCGGCGATCTTGCCGAAGTCGGTGATGAGGTTCCGGCGGCGGGCCAGCTCGCCGTCGATGTGGTCGGTGATGCTGGCCACGGCGAACGCGGCCAGGGCCAGCAGCCGCCAGACCGGGTCCTCGCCGTGCTCGAGCACGAGCAGCCAGGCCACCAGCGGCACGAGCAGCACCCGCACCACGGTCAGCACGTTGGCGACGTTGAGGTTGCCCGGCGGAGGCGGCGCGGGGGCGGCCACCGGCTGGGCCGCGCGGCTCACGCGAGCACCTCGGCGACGAGGTCGACGCCCTCGGCGGCGACGATCCGCACCGGGACGATCGACCCGACGGCGGGCACCGGGCCCGGGCCGAGGAGGCGCGTGGTGCCGTCGACGTCCGGGCCCTGGGCCTCGGTGCGCCCCACGGCCTCGCCGTCCTCGAGGGCCTCAACGAGCACGGTGGCCACCTCGCCGACGCGCTCCTCGGCGCGCTGGCTGGTGAGCTCCTCCACGAGGCGCGACAGGTGCTCGACCCGCGCGGCGACCTCGCGCTCGTCCACCTTGCCCTCCAGGGACGCGGCCTCGGTGCCGTCCTCGTCGGAGTACCCGAAGACGCCGACGACGTCCAGGCGCGCGCCGACGAGGAAGCGCTCGAGCTCGGCGACGTCCTCGTCGGTCTCGCCCGGGAACCCCGTGATGACGTTGGAGCGCACGCCGGCCTGCGGGGCCAGGGCGCGCACCCGCTCGAGCAGCTCGAGGAAGGCCTCGGTGCCGCCGAAGCGGCGCATCCGGCGCAGCACCCCGGGCGCGGCGTGCTGGAAGGAGAGGTCGAAGTAGGGCACGACCCCAGGAGTGCCGGCGATCGCCTCGAGCAGCCCCGGGCGCACCTCGGCCGGCTGGAGGTAGGACACCCGCACGCGCTCGAGGCCGTCGACGGCGGCCAGCTGGGGCAGCAGCTGCTCCAGGGCGCGCAGGTCGCCGAGGTCCTTGCCGTAGGAGGTGGAGTTCTCGCTGACGAGGAAGACCTCGCGCACGCCGCGCTCGGCCAGCCAGCGGGCCTCGTTCAGGACGTCGGCCGGCGGGCGGGAGACGAACGCGCCGCGGAAGGCGGGGATGGCGCAGAACGTGCAGCGGCGGTCGCAGCCCGACGCCAGCTTCAGCGGCGCCCAGGGTCGCCCGTCGAGGCGGGCGCGCACGACGGGCGGCCCGGAGGCCGGCGCGAGGCCGGCGGGCAGGTCGGGCACGTCGGCGGCGGGGAGGACGGCGGGGGCGAGCGCGGTCGAGCCGTGCCCGGGCAGCGAGACCGCGGCGGCGGCCCGCTGGCGCGCGGCGGGGCTGACCGGCAGCAGCGAGCGGCGGTCGCGCGGCACGTGCGGGGTGGGCACCTTGCCGTGGAGCAGGCCGTCGAGGTGCTCGGAGAGGTCGGCGTAGCTGTCGAAGCCGAGGACGGCGTCCGCCTCGGGCAGGGACTCGGCCAGCTCGGAGCCGTAGCGCTCGGCCATGCACCCGACGGCGACGACGGCCTGGGTGCGCGCCGGGCGGCCCTGCGCGTCGGTGCTGCCCTTGAGGTCGGCCACGTCGAGCAGGACGTCGACGGAGTCCTTCTTGGCCTGCTCGATGAAGCCGCAGGTGTTCACCACCGCGACGTCGGCCTGGGCCGGGTCCTCCACGAGCTGCCAGCCCGCTCCGGCCAGGCGGCCGGCGAGCTCCTCGGAGTCCACCTCGTTGCGCACGCAGCCGAGGGTGACGAGGGCGACGCTCCGAGCAGGCACACCCCCAGCCTACGGCGCGCGGCCGGCGCACCCGACCCGTTCCGCGCAGCCGCGGCCGCCCCGGCGCGACCGAGGCGCTCAGCCGGCGCTCACACCCGGTCGGTGAGCTGCCAGGCGTCCTCGGACTCGCCGTCGTCCTCGCCGTCGTGCCAGCCGCCGGCCTCGGCCGCACCGGCGCCGCCCAGGGCCCCCGGGCCGATCGGTCCGGCCCCGACCGGCCCGGCACCCACCGCCGTGGCCCCGGACGGAGCCGGCTCCCCGCGCAGCCGCCCGAGCGTCGCGGTGAGGTCGTCGGGCCGCACGAGCACGTCGCGGGCCTTGGACCCCTCGCTCGGGCCGACCACGGCCCGCGACTCCAGGAGGTCCATGAGCCGCCCGGCCTTGGCGAAGCCCACCCGCAGCTTGCGCTGGAGCATCGACGTGGAGCCGAACTGGGTGGTGATGATGAGCTCGGCGGCGGCGAGCATGAGGTCGAGGTCGTCGCCGACCTCCTCGTCGATCTCCTTCTTCGCCGCCGTGACGACGACGTCCTCGCGGTAGCTGGGCTGCAGCTGCGCCTTGACGTGGTCGACGACCGCGACGACCTCGGACTCCGTGACCCAGGCCCCCTGCACGCGCACCGGCTTGGAGCTGCCCATCGGCAGGAACAGCGCGTCGCCCTGGCCGATGAGCTTCTCGGCGCCCGGCTGGTCCAGCACGACCCGCGAGTCGGCGAGGGAGGAGGTCGCGAACGCCATCCGGGACGGCACGTTGGCCTTGATCAGGCCGGTGACGACGTCGACGCTGGGCCGCTGCGTGGCGAGCACCAGGTGGATGCCGGCCGCGCGGGCGAGCTGGGTGATCCGGACGATCGACTCCTCGACGTCGCGGGGGGCGACCATCATGAGGTCGGCGAGCTCGTCGACGACGATGAGCAGGTAGGGGTACGGGTGCAGCTCGCGCTCGCTGCCGGGCAGCGGGTCGACGGTGCCGGCGCGCACGGCCTTGTTGAAGTCGTCGATGTGCTTGAACCCGTACGCCGCGAGGTCGTCGTAGCGGGCGTCCATCTCCCGCACCACCCACTGCAGGGCCTCGGCCGCCTTCTTGGCGTTGGTGATGATCGGGGTGATCAGGTGCGGGATGCCCTCGTAGGCGGTCAGCTCGACCCGCTTGGGGTCCACGAGCACCATCCGGACCTCGTCCGGCGTCGACCGCATGAGGATCGAGGTGATCATCGAGTTGACGAAGCTCGACTTGCCGGCGCCGGTGGCCCCGGCCACGAGCAGGTGCGGGGTCTTGGCGAGGTTCGCCACGACGTAGCCGCCCTCGACGTCCTTCCCGACGCCCATGAGCATCGGGTGCTGGTCCTTGCGGGCGCTGGCGCTGCGCAGGACGTCGCCGAGGGAGACCGTCTCGCGGTCGGTGTTGGGGATCTCCACGCCGATCGCGGACTTGCCGGGGATCGGGGACAGGATCCGCACGTCCGCGCTGGCCACCGCGTAGGCGATGTTCTTGCTCAGCGCCGTGACGCGCTCGACCTTCACGCCGGTGCCCAGCTCGACCTCGTAGCGCGTGACCGTCGGGCCGCGGGTGTAGCCGGTGACCCGGGCGTCGATGGCGAAGTTCTCCAGCACGCCGGTGAGGGCGTCGACCACGCGCTCGTTGGCCGGGGTGGAGGTCTTGTGGCTGCTGCCCGGCGCCAGGACGTCCGACGGCGGCAGCGAGTACGTGATGTCGCCGGAGAGCAGGAGCTGCTCGACCCGCTGGGGCAGCTGCGTGGTCGGCGGCGCCTCGAGCGCGGACTTCTCGGGGCGGGCGACGGCCCGCTGGGCCGGCTG
>NZ_JBZYWI010000151.1:0-7343 GCF_058932755.1 Quadrisphaera sp. DVD1 | reverse complement strand
CGCGAGCCGGCGGGGGTGTGAGCGCTCAGGCGGGCTGGTCGAGCGCGGGCTCCACGCCCGTGGCCTCGTGCTCGGCGCGCAGCACGGCGATGGCCGCCTCGAAGTCCTCGAGGGAGTCGAACGCCTGGTACACCGAGGCGTAGCGCAGGTAGGCCACCTCGTCGAGGGCGCGCAGCGGGGTGAGGACGGCGACCCCGACGTCGTGCGCGTCGACCTCGGCCCTGCCGGAGGAGCGGACGGCCTCCTCCACCTGCTGGGCGAGCAGCTTGAGCTGGTCCTCGCTGACCGGGCGCCCCTGGCAGGCCTTGCGCACGCCGGCGATGACCTTCTCGCGGCTGAACGCCTCCACGACGCCGGAGCGCTTGACCACCGTCAGGCTCGCGGTCTCGGCGGTGGTGAAGCGGCGCCCGCAGCTGGGGCAGGAGCGGCGCCGGCGGATGGAGGTGCCGTCGTCGGAGGTCCGCGAGTCCACCACCCGGGAGTCGGGGTGCTGGCAGAACGGGCAGTGCACGATCTCCACGACCTCTCACAAGCGGTGGGCGGCGTCCGCGGGGAAGACCACCAGATGTTGTGGACAACCGTAGGCGCGTGCTCACCGCGCGTGCAAGCACGCGAGCCCTGCGCGAGCCCTGCCCGAGCCGGCGGGAGCCGGCGCGGGCCGGCGCGGGCATAGGGCGGGGCTCAGCGGCGTTCACGGCCAGAGACGGTTGAGCGTTCAACGATCCGGGCCGGTGGCCCGAGCGGAGGCAGAGCAGCATGACGACGCGCACCCTGGCCGTGGTGGCCGCTGGACTGAGCACCCCCTCCTCGACCCGGCTGCTCGCCGACCGGCTCAGCGCCGCCACGACCGAGGCCCTGCGCGAGCGCGGCGTCGAGGTGCAGGTGCACGTCGTCGAGCTGCGCGAGCACGCCCGCGACCTCGCCGACGCCCTCGTCACCGGCTTCGCCGACCCCGCGCTGACCGCCGCGCAGGAGGCCGTGACCGGCGCGGACGGCGTCATCGTCGTGAGCCCGGTCTTCAGCGGCTCCTACAGCGGGCTGTTCAAGACCTTCTTCGACGTCCTCGACAAGGACGCCCTGACCGGCACGCCGGTGCTCATGGGCGCCACGGCCGGCACCGCGCGCCACTCCCTCGTGCTCGAGCACGCGATGCGCCCGCTGTTCTCCTACCTGCGGGCGCTCGTCGTCCCCACCGCCGTCTTCGCCGCGCCGGAGGACTGGGGCGCGGGAGAGGGCGGCGGGGCGTCGCTGACCAGCCGCATCGAGCGGGCCGCGGGCGAGCTGGCCGACCTCGTCGCCACCCGGCCGGCGTCCGCGCCCGTCGACCCGCTGCTGGGCTCCCCCACGGCTGCGGAGCTGCTCGGCCTGGCCTGAGGCGCCCTCCTCAGACGGGTGGCGCCTCCTGCCAGGGCGCGAGCTTGTCGGGGGCCACGACGACGGCGAGCTCGTGCACGGCGCCGTCCGCCACCGCGAGGTCCACGACGGCGGCCACGACGCCGCCGAGGCGGACCACGAGGCCGGTGCGCCCGTTGACCGGCGCGGCGACGACGGTGGCCGGCTGCCCGGTGGACGCCTGCTTGGTGAAGAGCCCGATGATGAAGCGCGCGACCTTCTCGCCGCCCTCGACGGGGCGCCGCGCCGCGCTGACGACGCCGCCGCCGTCGGAGCGCACGACGACGCCGGGGTCGAGCACCCGGGCCAGCGCCTCCAGGTCGCCGTCCTGGCAGGCGCGGGCGAAGGCCGCCACCACCGCGTCGCGCTCGGGGCCCGAGGCGGCGTAGCGGGGCTGGGCCCTCAGGTGGCGGCGGGCGCTGGTGGCGAGCTGGCGGCAGGCCTGCGGCGTGCGCCCCACGACCTCGGCCACCTCGTCGAAGGGCAGCCCGAACGCGTCGTGGAGGATCAGCGCCACCCGCTCGGCGGCGCTCAGCTGCTCCATCGCCACGAGCAGCGCCAGGGACACGGACTCCTCGAGCGTGACGACGTCCGCGGGGTCGGGGCCGGGCGCCGGGGCGACGCCCCCGCCGTCGAGCACCCCTGCCCCGGGCACCGGCTCGGGCAGCCAGACGCCGGTGTAGCGCTCTCGCCGGGCGCGCGCGGAGCCCAGCGCGTCCAGGCAGACCCGGCTGACCACCCGCGTCCGCCACGCGGCCGGCTCGTGCACCTGCGCCCGCCCGTCGGGCCCGAGCTGCTCCCAGCGCACGAGCCCCTCCTGGACGGCGTCCTCGGCGTCGTGCAGCGAGCCCAGCATGCGGTAGGCGACCCCGAGCAGCCGGCGGCGCTCGTCCTCGTCGACCGCGGTGCTCACCGGAGCGCCTCGGCGGCCGGGGTCGTGACGGCGAGGGCGGTGTCGGTCCGCGCGGCCCCCGCCGGGCCCGGCAGCGTCCGGTAGGCGCCCGGCAGGCGGCGCTCCCAGCGCGGGCTGCCCGCGGCGTAGCGGCAGATCGTCTCCTTGACCACGGCCGCCACCCTGCCACCGAGGACCAGCCGCCGGGGTGAGTCGTCGGCGCCGACCGCCTGGAGGACCCCGCCGCGCCGGCCGAGGCTGACGCACTGCGCGGCGAAGCCCGCGGAGACCACCGGCGCCGCCTCGCCCCGCAGCCGGGCCAGCACCGCGGCCGCCGCGCCGGCGCCCAGGGGCAGGGCCGCCGCGCAGCTCATCCGCAGGTGGGCACCCACCTGCGGCGGCAGGACGACGGCGTCACCGGCGCCCACGACGTCCGCGCCGCCGTCGACGCCGTGGTCCCCGGTGGCGGTGAGGTCCCCCGCCACGCGCAGCCGGCCGAGGGCGTCGACCGGCAGGCCGCTGCGGGCCGCGAGCTCGGGCGCCGCGAACGAGGCCGCCCACACGCAGGCGTCGAACGGCACCGAGCCGTCGTCGAGCACGACCTCGCCCGCGCGCACCTCCCGCACGCGCGCTCCGGCGCAGACCTCGACGCCGAGGGCGCGCAGCCGGCGCAGGACGCGGCGGCGGCCGCCCTCGCCCAGGCTCGGCGCGACCGGGCCGGCGGACAGCAGGGTCACCGCCAGGCCCGGGCGCCGCTCGGCCACCTCCGCGGCCACCTCGACGCCGGTGAGGCCACCGCCGACGACCGCGACGCGCGCGCCGCGGGGCAGCAGGGCCAGGTGGTCGCGGGCGGCCTCGGCGCCCGCGGCGTCGGCGACCAGGTGCGCGTGCTCGCGAGCGCCGGGCACGGCGGCGGAGGCCCGGCTGCCGACCGCCCAGACCAGGGTGTCGTAGCCGAGGTCGAGGCGCCCGGAGTCCGTGGCGACGCGCACGACGTGCGCCGCGGCGTCCACGTGCTCGGCCCTGCCGACCACCACCGCGGCTCGGGCGTGCAGGACGTCGGCCAGCGGCGTCCGCGCGTGCTCGCGGGTCCCGGCGGCCACCTCGTGCAGGCGGATGCGGTCGACGAAGTCCGGTGCCGGGTTGACCACGGTGAGCCGCACCCGCGCCGCCTCCTCGGCGGTGAGGGAGGCCAGGGTGCGGTTGGCGGCCATCACGCCGGCGTAGCCGGCTCCCAGGACCACCACGCGGTGCTCGGTCGCGGACGTGCTCATCGCTGCTCTCCCCTCGACGGCCGCCGTCTGCGACCCTCCACCCCACATGACGACGCAGGGCGCGCGGATGTGAGGTGCGGAAGGAGGGTGCGGCGTGGACGACCCGCCCGAGGAGGCCTACGGCCGCGTCACCGACCCGCAGCGCTACGCGCCCCTGCACGACGCCGCCCGGGCGCTGCTGGACCGCCTCGAGCGCGAGCACGACGTCGGGCGCGCCGAGGGGCTGCACCTCGACCCCGAGCTGGCCGAGCAGCCGTACGCGCTCTCGCTCGTGCGGCTGACCCCGCGCGACCCCGCCGCCGGGCCGCTGACCGTGCTCCTCACCTCCTTCCCCGGCCTGCACGTGCGCCTCGGGCGCTGGTACCACGAGGCCCTGCCGCACTGCGGCTGCGACGCCTGCGACGAGGACGTGGACGAGCTCGCCGAGGACCTCCTCCAGCTGGCCGACGCCCTGGTCACGGGCCGCCTCGCCGAGGAGCTCACCGGTGGGCGCTCCCCCGAGCTGCGCTACGCGCTGGCCCTCGACGGCGGAGGCTCGTCGGGCACCACGCCCCTGGACCGCGAGCGCGCGGCGGCCCTGGGACCGCCCGCCGAGCTGCTCTGGCGACCCTGGCCCTGACCCCCGCCAGCGCCGCCGTGCCACAGTGTCGCCGTGGACGATCTTGCGCCGGGGCGGTGGTTCCTCACCCAGGACGAGCGCGGCAACCCGGCGAGCGACCTGCACGCCGAGAGCGACGGCGGGCTGCCCTGGTCGCCGGGCAACGCGGTGCGCCCCCTCGTCCACGGCGCGACCTACTTCGCCCGCCTGCACGAGGAGCTGACCGCGCTGCAGGCCGGTGACCGCGTCTGGTTCACCGACTGGCGCGGCGACGCCGACGAGCGGCTGCTGCCCGACGGGCCCGAGGTCGGCGAGCTGCTCGCCGACCTGGCCCGCCGCGGCGTGGAGGTGCGCGGGCTGCTGTGGCGCTCGCACTCGGACCACCTGTCCTTCAACGCCCAGCAGAACCAGCGCCTGGGCCGGCAGATCAACGAGGCCGGCGGCGAGGCGCTGCTGGACCAGCGGGTGCGCCGCTTCGGCGCGCACCACCAGAAGCTCTTCCTCGTGCGCCACCGCGACGACCAGGCGCGCGACGTGGCGTTCGTCGGCGGCATCGACCTGTGCCACAGCCGCCGCGACGACGCCGAGCACGCCGGTGACCCGCAGGTGCAGCCGATGGACGCCCGCTACGGCCCGCACCCGCCCTGGCACGACGCGGCCCTGGAGCTGCGCGGCCCGGTGGTCGCCGACCTGCTCACCGCCTTCGCCGAGCGCTGGGACGACCCGACGCCGCTGGACCGCCGCACGCCGTACCGGATGCTCGTGCAGCGCGCGGCCCGGATGCCCCGCCACCCCACCCCCCTGCCGGAGGCCCTGCCGCCGCCCCCGCCGGCCGGCGAGCACGCGGTGCAGGTGCTGCGCACCTACGACGACAAGCGCCCGCGCTTCCCCTTCGCCCCGCGCGGGGAGCGCAGCATCGCCCGCGCCTACACGAAGGCCTTCGCGCGCGCCCGCTCCCTGATCTACGTCGAGGACCAGTACCTGTGGTCCCCGGAGGTGGCGCGCGGCATCGTCGAGGCGCTCGAGCGCTCCCCCGAGCTGCGCGTCATCGCCGTCGTCCCCCGCTTCCCGGACGCCGACGGGCGCGTCACCGGGCCGCCCAACCGGATCGGGCAGCTGCGGGCGCTGCGGATGCTGCGCGAGGCCGCGCCCGACCGGGTGGGCGTCTTCGACCTGGAGAACGCGGCCGGCACGCCGGTCTACGTGCACGCCAAGGTCTGCGTCGTCGACGACGTGTGGATGACCTGCGGCTCGGACAACTTCAACCGGCGCTCGTGGACCAGCGACAGCGAGCTGACCTGCGCCGTGGTCGACCCCGCCCGCGACGAGCGCGCACCGCGCGACCTCGACGCCGCCGGCGACGGCGCCCGGGTGCTGCCGCGCGGCCTGCGCCTGGGCCTGTGGGCCGAGCACCTCGGCCTGTCCCCCGACGACCCGCGGCTGCTCGACCCCGTGGAGGGCCTGGCCCTGTGGCGCGAGCGCGCCGGCGCGCTCGACGCCTGGCACGCGTCGGGCCGCGCCGGGTCGCGGCCGGGCGGGCACGCGCGCTCGCACGAGCCCGCCCCGGTCACGGCGCTGCAGCGCCTGTGGGCCGCGCCGCTGTACGAGGTGGTCTTCGACCCCGACGGGCGCCGCCCGAGCATGCGGTGGCGCCGGGAGTTCTGACCTCAGCCCGACCGGCGGGGCGGCACGGCCATGCGCTCGAGGTCGCGGGCGACCACGACGTCGCCGTGCTCCTCCCGCGCCTGCTCCAGCAGCGGCGCCAGGTCGCCGTAGCGCTGGGAGAAGTGGGTGAGCACCAGGCGCCGCGCCCCCGCGCGGGCGGCGACCCGGCCCGCCTGGCGCGCGGTGAGGTGACCGTACGGGGCGGCGAGCCCGGCGTCCGCGTCGGCGAACGTCGCCTCGCAGACGAGCAGGTCCGCGCCCTCGGCGAGGTGCAGCGCCCCCTCGCACCACCGCGTGTCCTGCACGAAGGCGAACCGCTGCCCCGGGCGCGGGGCGCTCACCTCCTCCAGGCGCACGACCCCGTCGCGTGCGGCGAGGGAGCCCTCGCGCTGGAGCCGGCCGACGTCCGGGCCGGCGACCCCCCGCGCCGCCAGCGCCCCGGGCAGCATCCGGCGCCCGTCCGGCTCGACGAGGCGGTAGCCGCAGCACGGCACCCGGTGGTCCAGCGCCACCGCCTCCAGCACCGCGCCGGCGAGGGCGAGCACCGGCCCGTCGCCGGCGACCGGGTGCGGCTCGGCGAGCACCGCGGCGTGGGCCGCCGCGCCGAGCAGGTGGGCCACGTGGCCCTCCGCGGCGGCGGGGAAGAGCAGCGGCACGGGCCGCGCCACGCCGTCCAGCGCCATCCGCTGCAGCACCCCGGGCAGCCCGAGGCTGTGGTCGCCGTGCGCGTGCGTGAGGGCGATCGCGCTGACCGAGGACGCCGTCACGCCGGCCAGGGTCATCTGGCGCTGCGTGCCCTCGCCGGGGTCGAGCAGCAGGCCCGCGCCGTCCCAGAGGAGCAGGTGGCCGTTGTGGTTGCGGGTTCGGGTGGGCACCGCCGAGGCCGTGCCGAGGACGACGAGCTCGCGCGCGGGCACGCCGGCGACGCTAGCCGCGTCAGAACAGCGGTGCCTGCTCGGCGTCGTCCAGCCCGGCGAGGTCGCCGACCGGCGGCGCGTCGAGGTCCCGGACGCCGCCCGCGCCGTCCTGGCCGATCGGCCGAGGCGCGTAGACCTGCCGCTTCTCGTGGTGCAGCACCTCGCCGGCGGTCTTCAGACGGCGCAGGGCGTGGCCGATCCGGGTGTCGAGCACCGCGAGGTCCTCCGGTGCGAGGCGCCCGGCGTAGGCGCCGGACAGCTCCCGGCGCAGGTCAGCGCGCCGCAGCCCGGCCGGGAAGCGGTGGAGCAGGTCGAGGATGCCGCGCTCGAGCGCGGCGTCGCCGACGCCTGCCCCGCGGGGCTCGCCCCCCAGCAGCAGCTGCTCCGCGTCGCTCACGACCCCATCGTCGCCCACGGCCGGGGGAAGACCGCGGCACGACGCACCGCGCGCCGGGTCCACCCCCGGGAGGACGGGAGGTTCCGGACACGGGGGGACGCGCCGGACGGGCCGGCGAGCGCACGCTGGGCGCACCGCCGGGCACCCGGCCCGGCGGCCCAGCACCGGAGGAAGCCATGTTGCTCGTCCTGTCCACCGCCGCGGCGCT
>NZ_JBZYWI010000150.1:0-7356 GCF_058932755.1 Quadrisphaera sp. DVD1 | reverse complement strand
TTGCCGCGGCTGCGGGCCGGGCGCGACTGGGCCTCGGAGCCGGCGTCGGCGGCCGCGGGGGCCTCGGCGGGGGTGTCGGTGGCGACCGGGGCGGTGGTGTCGGGAGCGGTGCGGGCGGCCGGGGCCGTCGTCGGAGCCGCGGTGGGGGCCGGCGAGCTCACCGACTGCTCGGCGGCGCTGGCGCGCCGGGGGGCCCGGACGCCGTGCGAGCCGCCGTCGACGGGAGCGGCGGGAGCGCCCTGTCCTGCGGGGCGGGTGCCCTGTGCGGCGCGGATCACGTCCAGGAGCTCGCTCTTGCGCATGCGCGCGGTGCCGGGCACGCCCAGCTCGACCGCGAGGGCCTGCAGCTGGGGCAGGCGGAGCGCCGTCAGGCCGGCGCGCTTGGCGCTGCCGGCGTCGGTCGCGCGCTCGGCGTCAGCCGGTGCCGCGATCTCGGTGGTGTCTGTCACGAAGGTCCTTCCCCCTCGTCAGCGCCCTGGTCTGTGCCAGGTGCGCGGGTGTCCGGCCCCTGGGACCGGTGCAGGTGTGCCGCGCGGGAGCTCGTGACCGTGGTCGCGAGCTGTTCGGGGCGGGGTGCGCGCCTCGACCGGCGCGGCGGGCGGCGACTGCTTCGCCGCGGACGACCGTCCAGGTGGGGCCGTGCTGACGATAGCACTCCGCTTCGGTGCGGGCCGTTCTCGTGCCTCAACGCCGGCTGCGCCGCCGCTGTTCCCGGGGGTTCCTGCCCCTCATCGGCTCCCTCAGCGCCGTCCTGAGGACTCCTGCGCGGGAACCTGCTCGCGCTCGTCGCCGACCACCGAGACGACCGCGCCGGTGCGGGCGATCCCGGGCAGCACCGCCCGCCAGCCGCCCGTGGCGGCCACCTGCGCGGCGGCGCGCTCGGCGGCGTCCTCGTCGGGGCTCAGCACGAGCACCGACGGCCCGGCGCCGGAGACGACCGCCGCGTGGCCCGCCGAGCGCAGCGCGCGCAGCAGCGCCCAGCTCTCCGGCATGGCGCTGGCCCGCTGCGCCTGGTGGATCCGGTCGTCGGTCGCCGGCAGCAGCAGCGACGGCGTGCGGGTGACGGCCTCGACGAGCAGGGCGGCGCGCCCCGCGGTGTGCGCGGCGTCGCCGTGGGGCACCCGCAGCGGGAGCATGGCGCGGGCGCGGGCGGTGGACAGCTCGACGTCCGGCACGCACAGCACGGCGCGCACCGACCGGTGCGGCTCGACCCGCACGGCCCGCCAGGTGCCGGTGTGCCCGCCGCCGTGCCCGCCCCCGTGCCCACCGGGGTGGTCCGCGTCCTGCTCGGCCTCGCGCCAGCCCAGGGTCAGCCCGCCGAGCAGGGACGCCGCGGCGTTGTCGGGGTGGCCCTCGAGGGCGCAGGCGACGTCGAGCAGGTCGTCGGCGCCCAGGGGCTGCTCCAGCAGCGCCCCGGCCGCGACGACCCCGGCCACGACGGCGGCGGCCGACGACCCCACGCCGCGCCCGTGCGGCACCCCGTTGCGCGCGGAGAGCTCGAGCCCCGGCTGCGCGTCGGCGGCCACGCCGGCCCGGTGCAGCGCGGCCCGCAGCGACCGGACCACGAGGTGGTCCTCGCCCGCGCCGACCCGGCCCGCGCCCTCCCCCTCGACCTGCACCCGCACGCCGCGGGACGCCGGGACGGCGCGCACCCGGACGACGTCCGCCACGCCGAGCGCCAGCCCGACGGCGTCGAAGCCCGGCCCGAGGTTCGCGCTGGAGCCGGGCACCACGACGCGGACCTCGCGGCCCAGCACGACGCCCCCGGAGGCGCCGTGCACCGCGCCCTCCACCGGGCTCACTCCAGGCCGAGGGCGCTGGCCGCGGAGACGGCGTCCACGCCCACCCGCACCGGCACGACCTCGTCGCCCTCGGCGGTGCGCAGCGCCCACTGCGGGTCCTTGAGGCCGTGGCCGGTCACGGTGATGACCACGCGCTGGCCCGGCGCGAGCGCCCCGGCCTCGTGCTGGGCCAGCAGGCCGGCGACCCCGGCCGCCGAGGCCGGCTCGACGAAGACGCCGTCGCGGCTGGAGAGCAGGCGGTGCGCGGCGAGGATCTGCGCGTCGGTCACCGCGGCGATGAGGCCGCCGGACTCCTCCCGCGCCGCGAGCGCCTGCTGCCAGGACGCGGGGTTCCCGATCCGGATCGCCGTGGCGATGGTGTCGGGGGTGTCGATGGGGTGGCCGGCGACGATCGGCGCCGACCCGGCGGCCTGGAAGCCCCACATCGCCGGGCGCCGGGTGGCCGGGCCGTCGGCGGCGTACTCCGTGTAGCCCTTCCAGTACGCGGTGATGTTGCCCGCGTTGCCCACCGGGAGGCAGTGGATGTCGGGCGCGTCGCCGAGGGCGTCGACCACCTCGAAGGCGCCGGTCTTCTGGCCCTCGATCCGGGCCGGGTTGACGGAGTTGACGAGCTCGACGGGGTAGGCGTCGGAGATCTTGCGGGCGATCGTCAGGCAGTCGTCGAAGTTGCCGTCGACCTGCAGCAGCGTCGCCCCGTGGGCGATCGCCTGGCTGAGCTTGCCCATGGCGATCCGCCCCTCGGGCACGAGCACTCCGCACGCCATGCCCGCGGCCGTCGCGTAGGCGGCGGCGGAGGCGGACGTGTTGCCGGTGGAGGCGCAGATCACGGCCTTCGCCCCGGCCGCGGCGGCGGCGGAGATCGCCATCGTCATGCCGCGGTCCTTGAACGACCCGGTGGGGTTGCAGCCCTCGACCTTCAGCCGCACGTCGCAGCCGGTCAGGTCCGACAGGTGCCGTGCGGGCACGAGCGGCGTGCCGCCCTCGCCCAGGGTGACCACGGGGGCGCCCTCGCCCACCGGCAGCCGGTCCCGGTACTCCTCGATGACTCCCCGCCACAGGTGCGCCACGGCTCAGTCCCCCTCCACGCGCAGCACCGAGGCCACGGCGGCCACGGCGTCCAGGCCTCCCAGCGCCGCCACGGTGGCCGCGAGGTCCGCGTCCGCAGCGGTGTGGGTGACGACGGCGAGGGCCGCCGAGCGCGCCCCCGGCCCGTCGCCGGTGCTCGGCCGGCCCGCGCTCTGGCGGACCGTCTCGATCGACACGCCGTGCTCGGCGAAGACGTGCGCGATGGTCGCGAGCACGCCCGGGCGGTCGGCGACCTCCAGGCGCACCTGGTAGCGGGTGCGCGCCCCGGCCACGGGCAGCACGGGCAGGTCGGCGTGGTCGAGGATCCGCGGACCGCGCCCGCCGTCCACCCGGTGCCGCGCGACGGTGACGAGGTCGCCCAGGACCGCGCTGGAGGTCGCGAGCCCGCCGGCGCCCTGGCCGTAGAACATCAGCTCCCCGGCGGCGGCCGCCTTCACGAAGACCGCGTTGTAGGCGCCGCGGACGCCGGCCAGCGGGTGGTCGCGCGAGAGGAGGGCGGGGTGCACGCGCACCCGCACGCCCTCCTCGCCGTCGCGGGTCTCGCGCTCGCAGATCGCGAGCAGCTTGATGACCGAGCCGGCCTCGCGGGCGGCGGCGACGTCGGCGGCGGTCACCGCCGTGATGCCCTCGCGGTGCACGTCGGCGGCGGCGACCGGGGTGTGGAAGGCCAGCGTCGCGAGGATCGCGGCCTTCGCCGCGGCGTCGTAGCCCTCGACGTCGGCGGTCGGGTCGGCCTCGGCGTAGCCCAGCTCCTGGGCGCTCGCGACGGCCTCGGCGAGGTCGGCGCCGCTGGTGTCCATGGCGTCGAGGACGTAGTTCGTCGTGCCGTTGACGATGCCGAGCACCCGCTCGACCCGGTCGCCGGCGAGGGACTCGCGCAGCGGCCGGATGATCGGGATGGCCCCCGCGACCGCGGCCTCGAAGTACAGGTCGACGCCGGCGGCGTCCGCGGCGGCGTGCAGCTCGGGACCGTGCTCGGCCAGCAGCGCCTTGTTGGCGCTGACCACGCTGGCACCGCTGCGGAGGGCGTCGAGGAGCAGCTCGCGGACCGGGCCGTCACCGCCGATGACCTCCACGACGACGTCCGCCCGGCGCACCAGGCCCGCGGCGTCGGTGGTCAGCAGCGAGCGGTCGACGCCCTCGGGCCGGGGGCGCTCGACGTCGCGCACGGCGATGCCCACGAGCTCGAGCTCGGCGCCGGCGCGCGCCGCCAGCTCGGCGGCGTGCGCGGAGCCGGGGGCCAGGGCCCGGGCCACCTCCGCCCCGACCACGCCGCAGCCCAGCAGTGCCACCCGAACCGCTGCCACCGCTGGTCCTCGCTCCCGTGCCGTCGACCCGTCCACCGCGTGGCCGGCCGGGCACGCGAGCGCCCATGGTGTCAGGTGCCGCAGACGCCCGTGACCGTACGGTGGCGCGGTGGAGGAGCAGGTGCCCCTGGTCGTGGTCGCGGTGGTGGCGGTCTCGCTCGTCGGCGCGGGGGTCCTCGTGGCGCTGGTGACGCGGCGCGCCGCGGACGGCCGGCTGGCCCGCAACGAGGTCGCCGGCATCCGCACGCGGGCGACCCTGCGCAGCGACGAGGCCTGGCGCGTCGGGCACGCCGCCGCGCGCGGGGCCAGCGACGCCGCCGGGGCGGTCTTCGCGCTCACCGGGCTGGCGAGCCTGCTGGTGCGCAGCGCCCCCGTGTTCGCGGCCGTGGTGGTGGGCGGCGCGCTCGTCGTCCTGGGTCTGATGGTGGTCGCCGCGCGGCGCGCGGGCCGAGCCGCTCGCGCCACCGGACCCTCGACCTCGACCCGCGATCGAACCTGAGACCTGTCCGGGTCGCTCCCGGGATGCCGGGTTCCTCCCCCGCTCACGCGCAGTGCTGCTCCCCGCACCGCGCGCCGTGCTGCCGAGGGGGCTAGAGCTGGGCGAGGAGGTGGTCGCGGCGGCGCTCGAGCAGCTCCTGCGACGCCGAGGCCGACGCCGGCCCGGGCACGGCCTTGCGCAGCGCCACGTGCACCCGGGCGTGCGGCTCCCCGGTGCGGGCGGCGACCTGCGCGACGAGCCGGTTGACCTCGCGGCGCAGGTCGGCGGCGGCGCGCCAGGAGGCCTGGCCGCCGTCGGAGGCCTCGGGGTCGGCGACCCCGCCGGCCGGGGAGGGCGCCTCGCCGAGCTCGCCGAACAGGTCGTCCTGCACCGAGGCCGACGCGCGGCGGCGCAGCTCCTCGTCGCGGCGGGAGAGCAGGGCCGCCGTCTGCTCGGGGGTGAGCAGCCCCGGCAGCCCGAGGAACTCCTCCTCCTCGGCCGTGCCCGGCGCCGAGGCCAGCACCGCGCGGCCGCCGTGCAGCACGTGCGCGAACTGCGCGTCGGCGTCCAGGGCCTGCCACTCCCCCACGCCCTCGCCGCGCGGCTCGCGCGGGGGCAGCGGGTCGAGGTCGTCGCTGGGCGCGGCCGGCGGCGGGATGACGTGGTTGCGCTCCTCCTCCATCGACGCCGCCAGCGTCAGCAGCGGGCGCACGGCCGGGAGGAAGACGGTGGCGGCCTCGTGGGGCCCGCGGGCGCGCACGACGCGGCCGACGGCCTGGGCGAAGAACAGCGGCGTGCGGTAGCTCGTCATCCAGGCGAGCACCGCCGCGCGCGGCACGTCGACGCCCTCGGAGACCATCCGCACGCAGACCGCGATCCGCTTGGTGCTGCTCGTGAACTTGTCGATCTTCTTGCTGGCCGAGGGGTCGTCGGAGAGGATCAGCTCCGGCGCCTGGCCAGTGACCTTCTTGACGATCGCGGCGTAGGCCCGGGCGTCGTCCTGGTCGCTCGCCAGCACCAGCCCGGCGGCGTCGGGGACGCCGTGCGCGCGCAGGTGCGTGATCCGCTCGTCCATGGCCGCGATCACGTGCGGGACCCACTGGCCCTTGGGGTCGAGCACCGTCTTCCAGGCGGTCGCCTCGATGCTCTTCGTGCTCGGCTCGCTCAGGGACGCCGCGACGACGTCCCCCGCGCTGTTCCGCCAGCGCGCGGTGCCGGTGTAGGCGGCGAAGACGACGGGGCGCACCACGCCGTCGGCCAGCGCCTCGCGGTAGCCGTAGGTGTAGTCGGCGCTGCTGCGCAGCTCGCCGTCGCCGGCGTCGTCGTAGCGCACGAAGGGGATCCGCTCGCCGGGCTTGGTGCGGAACGGCGTCCCGGTCAGGCACAGCCGGCGGGCGGCGCGCCCGAAGGCCTCCTCGGCCGCCTCGCCCCAGCTCAGGCCGTCACCGGCGTGGTGGACCTCGTCGAGGATCACCAGCGTCCGGGCGGCGGTGGCGCGCGCGGCGTGGAGCATCGGCTTGCCGGCCACCTGGGCGTAGGTGGTGACGTAGCCGCGGGTGCCGGCGCGCACCGGCCCGACGCTGTTGGTCAGCGTGGGGTCGAGCACGAGCCCGGCGCCGTCGGCGGCCTCGGCCCACTGGGTGCGCAGGTGGTCGGTCGGCGCCACGACGATCACCCGGTCGACCGTGCGGCGGGCCACCAGGCGCGCGGCCAGGGTGAGCGCGAAGGTGGTCTTGCCGGCGCCCGGCGTCGCGGTGACGAGGAAGTCCTCGTGGCGGCCGGCCTCGTACAGCTCGAGCGCGGCGGACTGCCAGGCGCGCAGCGGCCGCCCGCCCTCGCGCGGCGCGGGGCCCAGCACGGCCTCGGAGACGGTGGGGCGCCCGGTGCGGCGGAGGGCGGATGACTGGCTCACGGCGTGACCACGCTAGTCGACGTCTCGGGGCCGGCGAGGCGGTTCGGCGAGGACGGCCGGGCCCGCGCCCCGACCACCGCGGCCAGGACCCCGGCGACCGCGAGACCGGCGAAGATCACCGCGAAGGTGAGCCCGCCGTCGTCCGGCCCGGCGCCCACCCCGCCTGCCACCTCGCCGGCGCCGGCGCCGGCCTGGACGCCGGTGCGGGCGGCCAGCACCGCCCCGGCCGCGGCGATCCCGACGACGGAGCCGAGGGCGTCGGAGAGCTGCAGCGCCGAGGACGCGCGGCCGCGCTCGGACGCCGGCGCCATCGCCAGCACGAGGACGCCGGTGCTGCTCAGCGCCATGCCCATCCCGGCGCCGGCCACCGCCCACAGCAGCGGCACGGCCAGGGCCGGCAGCAGGTGCAGCGAGGGCAGCACGAGCAGCCCGACGACGACGGCCACGACGACGCCGCCGGCCACGAGGAGGCGGTGGCGGGGCACGCGCAGGCCGGGCCTGCTCTGGAAGAACGAGCCGGCCGCCCAGCCGACCGCCCCGCCGGTGAGGGAGAGCCCGGCCACGGTCACGCTGAGGCCGCGCTCGAGCACGAGCATGAGGGGCACGTACGCCTCCGCCCCGGCGAAGCAGGCGGTGAACAGCCCGCGCACGGCGACCACGCTGGGCAGCCCCCGGGCCGCGCGCAGCGTCCCGGGGGGCAGCAGGCGGGGCAGCGAGAGGGCGACGAGGACCAGCCCGACCAGCAGGGCGAGCACCGGCAGAGGGCGCAGT